>JBKTKK010000004.1:0-39277 GCA_047242405.1 Lachnospiraceae bacterium
TCCTTTCTTTTGTACTCGGCATGGCGGTGCCTGTACTTAGATTATAAGGAAAAAAATGGAAATAAACAAGAATTTAGGAGGTAAAAAATGAAAGCAAAACCACAAGAAATTAAAGTTAGAGTAGTTTACACAGAAGGTTACAGAGATAGATTTACAGAAGCATGTTTAAAGCAGTTAAAGAAAAAACAAGCACAAAGTGCACATTTAAATTTAATTAAAGGAGAAGACATATGCAAAAATTAGATCAAAAGTTAGATAGCCGAGAAGTGGCTGAAATGGTTGGGAAAGAGCACAAGGAATTGCTTAGAGATATTCGTAGATATTCCGAGCAATTAGGAGAGAGCAATATTGCGCTTACCGATTTCTTTACAGAATCTACATATCGCACAGAACAAAACAAGGTAATGCCCTGTTACTTAGTGACAAAGAAGGGTTGTGAGTTTATCGCACACAAGCTCACTGGCATTAAAGGAACAGAGTTCACAGCCAAATATATTAATCGTTTTCATGAAATGGAAGAAGTTATAACCGCAGCAAACCTATCACCAGAACTTCAAATGTTCCAATCGATTTTTAATGCAGTTGCTAAAAATGAAATGGAGTCAAAAAAGGCTCTTGAGCAAAGTCAGTATGCACTAGAAAAAGTTGAATCCATCCGAGAAGTTGTATCACTGGATACTACATCATGGAGAAAAGACACACAGACAATTATCAATAAAATTGCTTTATCACTCGGAGGTGGACAAGCATATCAAAGTATACGTGAAGAAAGCTATAAATTGTTAAATAGCCGCTTGGGTGTTGATGTTGCAACAAGACTTACAAACTTACGCAGGCGAATGGCAGAAAATGGAGTTAGTAAGAGTAAGAGAGATAAGATGTCTTATCTTGATGTAATTGAAAGAGATAAAAAACTTATCGAAGGTTATACCGCTATCGTAAAAGAAATGGCAATTAAATATGGTGTAGCATAAGAAAGGAGATTTATATGAAATATAACGTATCGGTGAAAAGGGCAGCAGAGCTACTTGGAATGTCACCATTTTCAGTTCAAGGGGCATTAAAGGCTAAAGCTCTTCCAATAGGTGGAGCGTGGTTAAATGATAACAGTACATGTTACAAGTACCATATAAGTGCACATTTATTGGCAGAATATCTTGGTATATCAGTTGAGGAAGTCCTTGGATATGAGGATAAACAAATGCAAGCATAGAAGGAGGGACAAGCAAATGACACATGAAGATTTTTTAAGAGCTATTGAGCTAACAGACTTAAAGAAAGAGGAAAGGGAGGAGGATGAAGAGCCATTAGAACAAGAGGAGCAGGTTGAATAAAAAGAAAAGCCCTCATGTAGCGGCAACTACGAAAAGGGCAAAAAACTAAAAAGATGCTTTCATCTTATTACAGATTGGAGGTTTTTGCAATAGAAAAAATTATTGGTTATGAGGGACTTGGTCCAGAGAACGGTAAATTCATACCTATAGAGAGCGCGTATAATTACGCGATTGAGCGAATAAAGACATGTCCAGATGAACAAAAAGAGTTTCTGGATTGGTTTTATAGTGGTAATTACATAGAAGTCATGGAGGACAAGTATGGAAGCGTATAAAGAAATGTGGTTAAAGTTAAGAGACAGATTTATTAGATCTCTAGAAGAAAATCCTAAGACGGATTATGTGGACGAGAGAGCGTATACAAATAGTTTGCTTATTCAAATGAACAAAATTGAATCATCCGTTCTTTTCGCTATGAAGGAAGAAAATAAGGGGGTAACAATAGATGAATGAATTATCTTATATAGAGCAGGTAAGCGAGGTTGCACAGTCAAGGGATGCATTTGCAGATAAAGATTCTTTTAAACTTCTTTGGAATATTTCTTGCACATTAGCAAAATCCAGCATGATTCCTGCAAACTACCAAAGCAAGCCAGAAGATTGTATGGTGGCTGTAGATATGGCTAACAGATTAGGGGTATCTCCTTTAATGGTTATGCAAAATATGTACGTTGTAAAAGGCAAGCCAGCATGGAGTGGACAGGCCTGTATGACGCTGATTAGCGGTTGTGGGAAGTTTAAGGATGTGTACCCAGTATATACAGGCGAAAAAGGTAAGGACACAAGAGGATGCTACATAAAGGCCACAAGAATAAAAGATGATACGGAGATAGATGGCACGGAAGTAACAATTGCAATGGCAAAAGCTGAAAAATGGTATTCCAAAATTGATAAGTATGGAAATGAAACATCGAAGTGGCAAACAATGCCGGAGCAGATGCTAGCTTATAGAGCTGCTGCATTTTTCGCTCGTGTGTATTGCCCAGAGGCTCTTATGGGTGTCCAATTGGTAGATGAAGTTATAGATATAAGCAAGGACACTCCAGTTGCTGTAAATCCTTTTGCGGAGGTAAGTAAATGATTTTAACAGCTAACAATTATTATAGCCAGGAAGCTAATATGGAATACATTTCTGTAAGTCAATACAAAAACTTTGAGGGTTCTATGGGTAAGCCAGCTTGTGAAGCAGAAGCTCTAGCTAAACTAAGAGGAGAATGGGAAGAAGATAAGACAACAGCTCTATTAGTCGGGCAATATGTAGACACTTATTTTGAGGGAACATTAGAATCTTTCAAGAAAGAGAATCCTACAATTTTTACTAAGAATGGAACCTTAAAAGCAGATTATCGCCAAGCTGAAATGATTATAAGAAGAATAGAACGGGACAAGCTTTTTATGCAATTCATGAGCGGACAAAAGCAAATTATTATGACAGGTGAACTTTTTGGAGCTAAGTGGAAAATTAAAATGGATAGTTACATCCCAGATACTTGTATAACTGATTTAAAAATAATGGAGTCATTAAAAAAACATTACTTTATACGTGATTTTGGTTACATGGATTTTACACAGTATTGGGGATATGACTACCAAGGGGCTATCTACCAAGAGATAGTGTATCAAAACACGGGTAAAAGACTTCCATTTTACATAGCAGCAGCTTCGAAAGAGAAAGAGCCAGACATAGAAGTTATTCAGATTGATGATCAGCACCTTAAAGAAAAGTTATACGATATTGAGAAGAATATCCCCAATATATTAGCACTAAAACGTGGTGAAATACAGCCTTTACGCTGTGAGTGTTGCAATTACTGTAAACATACAAAGGTATTAACAAGGCCAATTCATTTTAGCGAATTACTGGGGGTGATCTAATGAAACCTAGTAGATTAGTGGATGATGTTAGATGTTGCATATTCTGCGGAAGTATAGATGTTGAAGAACATCATGTATTCTTTGGTGTTGCTGATAGACCGATAGCGGATAAATACAGACTTGTTGTTCCGTTGTGCAATAAACATCATACAGGCAGTGCAGACAGCCCACACAAAAATAGAATCGTTGACCTAGCATTAAAGTGTTGGGCACAGACAGTCTTTGAGAAAGAAATAGGGGATAGAAACGACTTTAGGAGAGAGTTTAGAAAGTCTTACTTGTAGGAGGTAATAAAGATAATGAAAGCAGTATTAAATGTAAAGTCTATGAAAAAACTGATTGATGCAACAAAGAAATTTGTTAGCAATATTGAAGGAAATAAACTAATGACTTTCATTAAGATTTCAGTAAGCGATAACCAAATTACAGCCATGGCACTAGATGGACATAAGATTTCATTGGAAAAAGCAGAATGTAATAATGATGAAACATTTGAGTGTTACATCAAGCCTGTTCTGCCGGTAACAAAAGGCTGTGATGAATGCGAGATTGAGCTAATTGATGACTATGCATACATAACAGCTGGTGATAATAGAGTAGGATTTAAGCAACCAGAAGGTGAGTTTTATAAAGTTGATAATTACCTAGATCCAAAGCAATATGATCATTTTTGCATATGTGTAAATGCAACTATGCTAAAACAAGCGTTGGAAAGTATCAAAAATCCAATGAGTAATGGCATTGTATTACGCTTTAAAAACCCAACTGCTCCTATTTATATTGAAAATGCTGGGTCAACTATTACGAGCCAAAGAATTGTTTTCCCATTGAGATGTGATAGTGCGCTTGAAAGGTATAACAGAAACTAATCTGATAAATATGCAAAACAGCTTTAAGAGATTGCTTGGAAAGCCATATTTGTAGGAGGTAAAAGAATTAGGCTATCCAGTTAAATTGTAAAGGAATAAATGTTGTTTATCCTTATGGATTTACATAAATGTAACTGTTAACCAATCCTGTAGCAGGCAAGATACTAATTGGGGGAAATGTTAATATATCACACAAATTACTTATGCAGGGGGCCCTCCAACCCTGCGGAGAGGAGGCAGGATGGAATATCGTTTTTTTATATCAGGATCACTTCCAAATTTAAACGATTACTTGCAAGCTGAAAGGCAGACTATTCGACATAAGGGAAAATTCACAACAAAAGGAAATGAACTTAAACAGGCAAACCAGCAAGTTGTTATTTATGCAATTAGAGAGCAACTTAAAGGGTTAAAAATAGATAAGCCAATACATATTACTTACCATTTCTTCGAGCCTAATCGAAAGCGAGATTTAGACAATATAAGTGCTTTTGCTCACAAGGTAATACAAGACGCAATGGTTAAAAGCGGATTAATTGCAAATGATGGGTGGAAAGAAATTATTGGTTTTACGGATGTATTTGCAGTAGATAAAGAAAACCCTCGTATTGAGGTAATCCTTAGGGAGGTTTAATTATGGGGATTAAGAGAGTTGTTAATACAAGCTTCTGGACTGATGGAAAGGTCATAGATATGTTTTCTGTTGAGGACAAATATTTTATGCTCTATTTGCTAACAAACCCTCATACAACACAACTGGGAATATATGAGTTTAATATAAGACAAGCATCTTTTGAACTAGGTTTTTCACAGGATGTAGTAAATGTTCTTTTAGATAGGTTTGAAAATGCATACGGAATTATCCGGTATTCAAAACAGACAAAAGAAATAGCAATAGCTAATTATCTAAGACACTCAATTATAAAAGGCGGTAAGCCGGTAGAGGACTTACTTAAAAAGGAACTTAAGAAAGTTAAAGATAAGTCGTTAATCAGATTTTCGTTTGAACGTATAGAAAAATACGATGATTTAAATGAGACTGTTTTAAAAATTATGGAGAACGAAAAAAGCAGCTTATTAAATGAAAATGAAAATGATAATGACAATGATGAATCGTGCACCGTACGTGGTACGAATCGTGCACCGTACGCTGAAATCGTTGATTTATATAATAAAATATGCATTTCATATCCTAAATGTTGCAAGCTTTCTGATGTAAGAAAAAGAGCGATATCAGCAAGATTAAAGAAATTTTCTATCGAAGATTTCAAAAAAGTCTTCAAAAATGCCGAATCAAGTGATTTTTTAAAGGGACAAAACAACAGAAATTGGAGTGCAACACTTGACTGGATGTTAAAGGATGCAAACTTTATTAAAATACTAGAAGGCAATTATGCAAATAAGGGAGACTGTAACAATAAACCGATATCAAAGTCAAAAAACAGGTTTCATAATTTTGAGCAACGTGACACCGATTATGACGGTTTAGTCGCCCAATATTATGGTTACGGGGAAGAAAATGAAAAGAAAAGTGTCTAGGGAGGAATTTGTTGCAGAAATGATGGAAAGGCAAGAGGCAAGAAAAAGAACACAATTAACAGAGGTTGATTTAGAGACTGCTGTCTTATCGTATCTAAAAAATACAGAGAGCATATATGTGATTGATTTACAAGGCAACAGTAATAGACCAATACAAGAATTTACTCTGGAAGATCTATCGAAAGATGCTCCCAAGGTAAGGTTTCTAAAAGATTCATGAGGTAAACCTATGAAGCAAAATATTCCACAAGTAAGAATGTCGAAAGAGCAGTACTTGATGATGCTAAATCAGTGTGATGTACATTACATAGCAGCACAAAACTTCGGAAAAAGGAAAGGATATGAAAGTCCTACTCTTAATGCAGATAGGAAGAAAGCAATTATGGAAAATGCTTATGCGAGGAGGGCAGATAAATGAGCGTATTTGATAATTACGTGTGTGACGGCCAGATGGATCTATCGCATTACATAGAACCAAAATCCGAACTGGACAAGTTAGCACAGGAGCTTCAAGAACTTGGAGCAAGCGGAGAGGATATTGATATAGCAGCTGAAACACTTAAGAAAAATAGAACGGAGGGGTTGAATGAAACGTGTGGGTAATAAAGTAATATGTGCTGCAGTTGTGGCACTTGCTATTTTAATTTACATAGCTGCTATATCGTACATAACTCATATGGTATGCAATGTGATATTTGAACTTATAAAAATAGTTTTCTTAGGAGTGTGAAAGGCAGGTTTTGAATAATGGCAAATGCAATGAAATGTGATAGATGCGGACAATATTACGATGAAAATAAACAGCATAAAACAACAGGATGTATACTGGGCAGTAAAATCACTGGTATATCATTGGTATGTGGTGATGGCAGCAGCGATACATGGATTGATTTATGCGACGATTGTATAACAGACTTGAAAGAATTTATGAAAGGAAAATAGAAAAATGGAAGAATTAAATAGAGCTATTATGTTAGCAATAAAGAAATATAAAGAAAGCAATGGGGTTGAACGTTTAGAAGAAGGTGAAGAATTTGTAACTATATTTAATAATTGTTGTCTTTATGTAGCGTTAAATAACAATGAACTAGTAACAAAATTCCTTCAAAAACCAGATTGTATAGATATGAGTATATCTTTTTGAAAGGTCTTATAAGTTCGATCTTGCATGGAAAGATGTACACGCAATAAGGCAATATTGTAGAAAATGATTTAAAAATAATGAGGAAGAAAGAGGAAAAAAGTGGGAATAACAAGGAAATGCGATAGATGCGGACAATATTATACCAGAAATACAAAATATCAAGTGCCAGTAAGGCCGTATGCAAAAATTGAGGGAATAACTTTAACAGATGTAACAGGACATGATGTTGATTCATTTTGTTTATGCGATGATTGTATTACCAAATTAATAGACTTTTTAACAATGGAAGGGGAATAGAATGATACACGTACTTGGAAATTATTATATACAATTGGACGGAAAACAGTATATAGCAGTAAGAAAATTAGAGAAGTCGGACAAGGACGGAAATCCTATATATAAGTTTCTAGGGTACTATACAAAAATGTCATGTGCACTCGTAAGCATAAAGGATAAGGTTTTTGCAGACAAAATGTGTGATAGGATACTTGAATTAAAAACAGCATTGCTAGAGCTAAAACAAATAAACGAAGACTTTAAAAATATATTGGATGTAGCAGGTATAGAGTGAGGTGCGTAGCATGGACAAGGTAAAAAAAAGAGATATTAAGCTAAGTGATTACAATATATCAAAGGCAAAGTACAATGAACTAAAATACTTCTGTATGCAGTACAACGAGAAAAAGAGCGAACTCTCTTCCAGTTATGGATTAAATGCAGTTACAAATGATGGGATGCCAAAAGGTAATACGGTAGGTAATCCAACAGAGCGTATAGCAATCAGGAATGAGCAGCTTAAAAAAGATATTGAAATAATAGAGAGTACATCAAGAGAAGCGGATCCAGAACTTGGAGAATACATACTTAAAAATGTTGCAGAAGGATGGCCATATGAATATCTCAATGTGCCATGTGGAAGAAGACAGTTTTATGAGAGTAGAAGATATTTCTTTTATTTACTATCCCAAAAAAGATAAATTTGCTTAAGTGGGTAACTCAAAGGGGGTATAAACGTGATATTATTATATCATGGAAACTTGGTAATCAACCTTTTTGTCATTTTCAGACCTCCGATTTTCTATAGACGGTCGCTAGGTGTCACAGCTTAGCGGCTGATTCCCCCCCTTTTATTTCATATATTTTTAATAGCCACTTGGTTTATGCCAGGTGGTTATTTTGTTTGGGTGAACAGATATTAAAAAAGTGATATACAATAAAAACATATGTTCCACTACTTTGATTAAGCAGTGTAATTTGCCTACAAAAATATAGAAAATTCGACAAAATGTATTGCCTATAACTAGTACAAATGATATTATAAAATGAAATACATGATTTTTTTGGGGGATTATAATGGTAGAAAAGAAAAATGCAGAAATTGGAAATTTTAACATTGTATTTTGGGATCGAGAGGGGAAAGAAGAACCACTGCTAGATTATTTTGATACTATAGTTATGCCAGCATTAAATAGTGGATTTATAAGAAAGACAAATGATACAGAATATTTTTTTAATGATATTAGAATAATAGAGTTTAACAATGAATATGTTGTGGTAGGAAATTTTATTAAAAAGACTGTACTAGAAAAAAAATCAGATCTTGATGAGAATGGAGAATTAATAGGTTGTAACGAAAAATACCCAACAGCACCATTTTCTATCTTTGTAATATATTTGAAAAACCATCGAATGCTTTTGGTGAAGAATCAAAAAGGAAGTCCAACATTAAAAAATTTTGGTACAACGTTTGATTCTATTATTAATAGATATATAAAGCATATAAATCAAAATAGGAAAAAAGAGAAATTGCCGCTATATCCTAACGCAGCCGTTAATGTTGTTGGTATACCACAAGCAGAATCTATAAGCGAGGTATTAAATGATGTGGAACGTATAACAGAATTACGTTTAAGATTTTATCCATTAAACGGTGATGCGGATATAGATTTTTCAGGCATTTTTGGAGATATATCTAATGAATTAAGATCTTTTACTGGTAGCCGTGGGGGAGAAATAAAACTTAATTCACCAAAAGATAAAAAAGGTGTAGAGAAGATAATCGAAAAGGCAAAAGGAATTGTAGAACCAATTTTAAGAGTAAAATACCCTGGAAAGAAGAATGCAGTAACAATAAAAAATGAAGAAATATCAGAAAGATTAGAAATGGATTTTCCGGGAACATTAGTAGATATATCATTAGAGGAAGTTGTACAACAAGGGCTAACAATCGATAGTATAAGAGAGGTTAGTGGCGATAATTTAAAAATCTATGAAAGAAATAAATATAAAATCCTGAAAATGATAAAAAAATAATATTGAAAGGAGGAAGAAGATGAAGGAAGATAAAGAGATTATTAAAAGAAACCTAATTACACTCAGTGAAAAATGTCAATCAGATAATCTATTCAAAGGATCTTTTAAGAATTTTATTCCAGAAAATAAAAAGGAATTGAAGAATTTTATTTGGGTTATTGTAATAAGTTTCGTGCCTTCTATTCTTACTGCTTTTAATAAAGATACAGTATTGATATTATTAAGTACCACAGAAATAATTTTAAATATAATTATAGCGTTATTTGGTATTATTTTTACTGGATATGCCTTATTGCAAAGCTTAATGGGAGATGGAGTTTTTAAACGTTTAATAAGTAGCACAATTTCAAAGAAAAAGACAAGTATTAGCATTTTTCAAGAAACAATCGAAAAATTCTCATTCTTAATGTTTCAATATATTGGTGCAATTATGATAAATATAATTTTAATTCTCATATTAAATGCCATAAGTAGTGAGTACACAATATGTGCTAATATTCTTGTATCCAATATAGTGGCTTCAATTTTTATATCTATATATTATGCCATTATGATAAATGTAATCTTTAAAGTTAAAAATTTTGTTAAAAATACAGTTAGGTTATTTAATATTTTTGGTTTAGAAAAAGGTATAGAATTATTGAATGATACTAATGATGATGACTAATAAAAGTATTAAAACAATAAATCAACAAAGCATCCGAAAGGGTGCTTTTTTAATGCAAAGAAAGGAAGTGAGCCTGTATGGCTAAGTTAACAGAAAAACAAAAGTTATTTGTAAGTGAGTACCTGATTGATTTAAATGCCACACAGGCAGCTATTCGGGCAGGGTATTCACCAAAGACATCTGAACAGATTGGATATCAAATGCTTAAGAAAACTTCAGTTTCAGATGCTATTGCGCAAGCGATGGCAGAACGAAGTAAGAGAACCGGAATAACATCTGATCGTGTACTTAATGAGTTAGCAATGATCGGATTCGCAAATGCAGCCGATATAATTAATTTTGGAGCTGCTACTGTAAAAGGTGATGCAAGTAGAGAGGATACAGCTTGCATACAAAGTGTAAAAGTGAAGACAATCCCTACTGATGCTGGAGACATCACAGAACGAGAAGTTAAGCTGTATGACAAGAAGTCAGCACTAGAACTGATAGGTAAGCATCTGGGTATGTTCAAGGATAAGCTAGAAGTTTCGGGAATAGATAAAGAAAAATCTAAGCTTGATAATATTTTAAGTCAGATGCGTGGTGATGGGTAATGAGTAGTGAATCATTGGTATTATAAAATAATATGATGGAGGATAACACCGATGGAAATATTTAAGCAAATAGCTGGTGGATATAAGTGGTCTTATGGGGAGGTGATGTAACCTCATGAGTTTAGAAACATTAAGGCTATCGGATAAATACAAAAAGTTTATCAAATATGATGCGCCAGTAGAATTCCTTGAGGGAACTTAACCACTGCAGCAGGAAAGACAACAGTAGGTATATTTAAGTGGATGCTTAAGGTAGCAGAATCACCAAAGAAATATCACATTATAGCTGCTAAAGATACTGGCACAGCAGAGAAGAATATTATCAATAAGGACCTCGGTATCATAGATGATTTTGGTATATTAACAGAGTATAACGGAAATGGTACCAAGGATGAGAAGATACCTCACATACTTTATCATACTAGCAATGGTGATAAAATTGTATATATAATGGGGTATGGTGATAAAAAGAAATGGCAAAAAGCCCTCGGCGGTCAGTATGGTTGCCTTTACATTGATGAGATTAACACAGCTGATATTGATTTTGTGCGAGAGGCAGCAATGCGTTGTGATTACTTCATGGCCACACTTAATCCTGATGATCCTAATCTTCCTGTTTACAAAGAATATATAAATTGCAGTAGACCACTACCACAGTACAAAGATGATGCACCAAAAGAAATAAATGAAATGTTATGTGAAGAACCAAAGCCCGGTTGGGTCCATTGGTTCTTTTCTTTTTGCGATAATTTAGGATTAAGCAAAGAGAAGATAGAACAGATTAAAATGAACGTGCCAAAAGATACTAAGCTATGGAAAAACAAAATACTAGGTTTAAGGGGTAAAGCTACTGGACTAATATTCCCAAACTTTAGTAGGAAAAAACATGTTGTTACAAAAGCGTGGTTAAAGCAGCAAATAAATGATGGAAAGCTTAAATTTAAGAAGTTTACAGCCGGTTTAGATACCGCGTATTCTAGTAAATCTCCTGATACAATAGCAATGACATTTCAGGGAATAACGTACGATAGAAAGTTAATTGTGCTAGAAGAAAGAGTTTACAATAACGCAGATATGGACAACCCACTTGCACCTAGTGACACTACTGTTAAGTTTATAAACTTTCTTGACTATTGCAATAAAGAATGGGGCCTTGCAAAAGATGTGTACATAGATAACGCAGATCAAGCTACAATAACGGAATTGCGGAAATATAAGCGTATTCATGGATGCATTTATAATTTTATTGATGCATATAAAAAGGTTCAAATAATAGACCGTATCAAGTTAATGTTAGGTTGGATACAGCAAGGATGTTACTTAGTAGTAGATACTTGTCTTGAACATTTAGGGGAGTTGGATAGCTATAGTTGGGAAGAGGATAAAGACGAACCAGAAGATCGTAACGACCACACTATAAACGCAAATCAATACGCATTTATACCTTACAAACACATGATAGGCTTTGAGGAGGATAAGGAATGAGGTGGACGAGGAATATGTCGAACACGATAAAAAGGGGAATACGAAGTTGGCTGAATATTACACCAGCTAACCCATATTCCATTTCTATTAATGAAACAATGGATTTTGAGCTAAATGCAATACGTAACCGTATTTGGTACCGTGGTGATAGCAACGAACTAGAACAAATGTATTTGCAGAATCCGGAGTATGCAGATAAGTTTAAGTTTTGGGCATCAAAATGCACACCAGGAATGGAAATGCGAAAGATACACACAGGACTGCCTGGATTAATTGTTAAAGTGTTAGCTGCCATTATTATGGAGGGCATGAATGATTTTGATTTTAAAGAATCTGTACATGAGGACATTTGGAAAGAAATTGAGAAAGAGAATAAGTTTCGTAAGAAATTTGAGAAGTCCTTAAAAGAGGTATTGTACATCGGTGATGGTGCTTACAAGATTACTATAGATACTACAATTAGCCAATATCCAATATTAGAATGGTATCCTGGTGAACGTATAGAAGTCGTATGGAATAGAGGACGCTTAAAAGAGGTTGTATTTAAAACTCCTTACGAGTGTAAGAATCAACAGTACATATTGTATGAGCATTACGGATACGGTTATATAAAGAACGAGTTATACAAAGATGATACACAAGTAGATATCAACGCAATTGAAGAAACAAGGGGTATAACTGATTATCAGTTTGATTCGAAGCTCATAATGGCGGTTCCGCTACAGATATACGAGAGCACTAAGTTTGATGGACGTGGAGGCAGTATCTTTGATGGGAAGTTAGATAGTTTCGATGCATATGACGAGGCTTGGAGCCAGTGGATGGATGCTTTAAGGGCCGGTAGGGCAAAGACTTATATTCCAGATTGCTTAGTGCCACACGATCCAGAGACAGGAAGAATAATAAGACCCAATCCTTTTGATAACCGATATTTTGCATCGGATAATGATATGCATGAGGGGGCAGAGAATAAAGTTACTACGGAACAGCCGGCAATACCACATGATAGTTATATTGCGAGTTATTGCACCGCACTGGATCAATGTCTACAAGGACTTATTTCTCCATCCACGTTAGGAATTGATGTAAAGAAACTAGATAATGCGGAGGCACAAAGGGAAAAAGAGAAAGCTACACTTTACACAAGAAATGCAATTATTGAAGCCTTATCGGAAACACTTCCAGAACTGATTTGCTCATGTATTAATGCGTACAATGTATTAAATAAACAGCCTTATGAGGATGTTACTGTAAATGCTCAATTTGGGGAATACGCAAATCCATCGTTTGAGAGCCAGATTGAAACATTAAGTAAAGCTCGTCCAGGAAGTCCTATTATGAGTGTTGAGGCACAAGTCGAAGAATTATATGGAGATAGCAAGGATCCGCAGTGGAAACAAGAAGAAGTACAGCGATTAAAAACGGAGTTAGGAATAGAGGTAATTGATGAACCAAGTGTAGCAGGAATGGATGTGGTTATGAATGGACCAGGAACAGAAGAACTATGATGATTCATATAACCTCCGGAAGATATTCGAGGAAATTGAACTTGACTTAGTTAAGAATCTAGTCCGCAACATGAAAAGGCATGAAATAGAGGAGCAAAAAGAGGGATTTCGCTGGGAAATGTGGCAAGCTGCTAAATTGCGTAATCTAAGACAGTACAAGAAACAAAACCAAGAAATACTAGGCAAAAGGCAAGAAGATATAAGGGTATTAATTGAACAGGCCATAAAAGGCGGTTATGCAAAAGGCAAAGATATATTCGATAAGATTGCAGCTAGGATGTTTAGGAAGAAAAGAGTTAAGTTTCCGAAAGGAATAAAGGCAAAGAAATTAGATAAGCCAGCAAAGCCGGAACTAGATTTCTTTGGAATGAATGACAAAAAAATCACTGCACTGCATAATTCTGCATCGCATGACATAAAAAAGGCGCAAAGCGCAGTATTAAGACGCATGGATGATATATACCGCAAGACTGTATATAAAGCAACTATGTATATGACAGCAGGCACGAAGTCACTGGAACAGGCGATAGATTTAGCGACAAAGGATTTCCTAGAAAAGGGCATAGATTGTATCGAATATAAGAATGGTAGTCGTGTTAATATTGCTAGTTATGCCGAAATGGCTATTCGGACGGCATCCCACAGAGCAGTATTGCTAGGTGAAGGAAAGGAAAGAGATAAATGGGGAATACATACTGTTATAGTCTCTGCACATGCCAATACGTGCCCGTTATGCGCCCCTTGGCAAGGGAAAATACTTATAGATGATGTATTTTCAAGTGGTACGAAGGAAGAGGCTTTAAAGTTAGGATATCCACTTCTATCCGATGCCATCCGAGAGGGGTTTCTTCATCCAAACTGTAGGCATACAGTTACTACATATTTTGAAGGTATTACACAAATACCAGAAATACCAGATTCGGATAAAGCTATTGAGACATACCGATATGAGCAACAGCAACGTGCCATAGAAAGACAAATTAGGAAATGGAAACGGATTGCGGAAGGAAGTATAGATCCAGAAAAGGTTAACATTGCTAATGATAAGGTTGAGAAATATCAAGAAGATTTACGGAATCATCTAAAAGAACATCGGGAACTACGAAGAAATTATAGTAGAGAAAAAACTAGAAAAGTTCCTGAACCAGGGCTAGCGAAAGAAAACCAAGAATATATTGAAAAATATAATGGCTATAGGTATAATAAAAATGGTAATATTGTAGTAACTGATGATCACAAATATGATAAGTCATATCGTATTCTTAAAGAGTATAAACCATTTGCTGTTGTTGAAACTACAGAGAATAAAAAAGGTATAACTTATGTAAATAGAACTATATATGATGAGAATAAAAGGATGATAAAACAATTACATTCCGGCAATCATGGAAATGATAAAGAACATCCTTATGGGCAGAATGGCGAACATATACACGATATTATCTGGGAGAATGATAAAATCGTTAGTAGAAGTACGAGGGAATTGACGGAAAAGGAAAGAAAGGAGCATAGTGATATATTATGAATGCAAATGATCTAAAAGAGTGGATTTTATCAATGTTGCAGGACATAAATATTGAGTATAATGGTATGGAGGGTTGTATATGCCCTTTCAGTCAAAATAATATATCGATAACATTTAATGAAGAAACTAGAGGTTATACCGATATCGAAGAGTTAATGTCTGATCCATTCATTGATGGTAGACCTCTTACAGAAATAAGTGAGAAATTAACATTATATTAGCACCACCAGTTGTAATGGCCGGTGGTATTTTTATACCTGAAATCAAGCATCTAGGATTAGGTGCTTTTTTTATGTCCAAACACGATAAGACATTAAAAGATGCGTGGCCAGCGACACTGATGCAAACGGATTATAGGGTGACACCCTCAAAACGGAAAGGAGAACAAATATGTTCAAGAATTTTAGATGTAAGCTACCTATGAATCTGCAATTTTTTGCAGAACCCAATGGAGGCAGTGGTGGCGGTGAACCACAAAATCAAAACCCTGCACAACCCCAGCAACCGACACAGCAGCAATCTGTACAGATTGATTATTCAAAAATTCAACAGATGCTAGATGGAACTTTGGCAGCGAAGGAAGATACAGCGTTGAAAGCTTATTTTAAGCAGCAGGGATTAAGCCAGCAAGAAGCCGAACAGGCTATGGCAACATTTAAACAGCAAAAGGCAGCTAACCAGCCCGATGTAAATGCTTTACAAACGCAACTTGCACAAGCTCAAGCGTCCGCACAAAAAGCAGCAATTGAAAACGCAGCTACTATGGTAGCAATTGGTCTTGGTTTAGATGCTAAAACTATACCATACGTGCTTAAGATGGCTGATTTAAGCCAAGTTTCTGCACAGGACGGTAAAATAAACGATGAGGCTATGAAAAATGCCTTAAATAAGGTACTAGAAGATGTTCCAGCACTAAAACCTAGTGCACAACAACAATCTGGATTTGTCCAGATAGGTGCCGGAGCAGGGCAAAAACAACAACAGGCCACAGATGATGCATTAAAAGCAGCTTTTGGTCTAAATTAAAGAAAGTGAGGAACAGTAAATATGGCAGTATATGAATATGCAGAATCATTTAGAAATTTATTACAACAGAAATATGCAAAGGAGTCTTGTACAGACGACCTAACAAAAAGCAATCAGCAGGTAACTTTTATTAATGCTCAAACAATCAAACTACCACGCATGACTGTAAGTGGTTATAAAGACCATACAAGGACACCTGGGTTTAACTCTGGTACATTATCCAATGACTGGGAACCAAAGAAGCTTGCTCATGATAGAGATATTGAATTCTTTGTTGATCCTATGGATATTGATGAAACAAACTTAACATTATCGGTTGCCAATATTCAAAATACATTTGAAACGGAACAAGCGATTCCAGAGAAAGATTCTTACCGATTTTCTAAGTTACACACAGAACTTACAACATATTCCGGACGAATTGATAAAACCACTGTAACAGCTGCAAATTTCCTAGAAATATTTGATGCTGAAATGGCATATATGGATGAAGAAGGAGTGCCAGAAGAAGGCAGAATCCTTTATGTTACCCCAGCAATGAATAAGATTGTTAAGGAAGCGGACGGTATTCAGAGAGTAATGACTGTTACTTCTCCTTCCACTGTAAATAGAAAAGTCCATAGTCTAGATGATGTCACAATTAAGATGGTACCTTCCTCTCGTATGAAAACAAAGTATAACTTTACAGATGGATGTGTTGCTGCAGTAGATGCTAAGCAAATCAACTGGATACTTATTCACCCAACTTGTGTTGTATGTCGAGACAAATATAGCTATATTAAGTTGTTCACTCCTGGCACAGATTCACGTACAGCTGATGGCTATTTATATCAGAATCGTAGTTACGGTGACTTATTCCTATTAGAGAAAAAGGTAAAAGGATGCTCAATGAATATTGAAGCAGGAGAGTAGGTGGTATTAGTTGAAAGCGATAAAGGGTAATAAAGAGTATACAATTAATGAAACAATGAAAAAAAGTTATATGGAAGCTGGTTATGATATAATAGACGATTCGGGTAAAATTATTGAATATGGTAGAGGAAAAAGTATACCGTATGCAGAATACATGGAATTAAAAGCAAAATATGACCAGCTGCTAAAAGAAACTGGCAAGAGAAAGGCGACTAGTAAGGACGGTGAATAATATGACAGGCGCATATGTGGATTCTAGTTTTTACTATGATGATTTTTGTGGAACAGTTATACCATTGGATGCGGATATTGACGGGTTATTAAGACGTGCGAGCAGACACATTGATACAATTACTTTCAATCGAATAGTAGCGAAAGGATTTGATAATCTATCTCCATTCCAAAAAGAAGTAATAAAGGAAGTTGTTTGTGACCAAGCAGAATTTGAGTATAAAAATCAGGATATATTTGATATGGTTCTACAGGGTTACAATATAAATGGTGTATCAATGACCTTTGGTGAAAGCTGGAATGTAAAAATAATAAAGGGTATCCCAATGCGCCGAGACACTTTCGGGCAACTAAGTCAGACTGGCTTGTGTTGCAGATTGGCGGTGTAATATGGGGTATCCTTGTTTAGTTTTAAAACAATTTTGTAATACACCCATACATATTTGTATCGAGTTAGAAGAAATTGGAGAGGATGGCGGTCCAGTTATTGGATTTGAAGAAGATTTAAAATGCAATTATCAGGACTTAGCTAAGACCGTATGGACATCAGATGGAAAGAGAGTAAAGTTATCTGGTGTCGCATTATTTCCCGGTGATATTGCTCCTAATATGCCAACTTTAAGTGGTGGAACTGCTGTAGTTAATGGAGCAGCTAGGAATATATTTCAGGGAGCCAGATACCGAAATCCAGATGGCACAGTTAACTATACGGAGTTGAGATTGGAATGAAAGTTAAAGTAGAATTATACAAGAATAAAATTGCTAAGCTAGAAGATATTTCAAAGAAAGCTTTTGAGTTAACAGTGGGAGCGGTACTATCTGACATTAAGACGAGCCAGACTGTACCAAAGGATACAAGTGCATTAGAGAATAGTGCGTTTGCTGATATTGATGTAGAAAATATGGTTGCTAGGATTATATTTGATACACCATATGCTCGTAGATTGTATTGGCATCCAGAATATAACTTTCGGACGGATAAAAACATACATGCTGGTGGCCTGTGGATGCAGACATATATAGACGGAGATAAAAAGCATTTTGTTGAGGAGACTTACAGTAAATTTTTAAGGCAGTTGGGGGGCGGATTAATATCATAACGCTAGAAAATGTTAAAGACTTTTTAAAAAGTCAAATTTCCTGTGATGCATGGTACATAGGAAAAAGGGATCTAAACAAGGATTGTAGTATAACTGTTTATCCAACCACCCCTACCGCCCCTATTGGAACAATAGGTAAAGAATCTGGCTATGCAACAAAAGCTATATCAATTTTAGTTCACTGGGGTAAATATACAACTCCTGCCGAATTAAAAGCTACAGAGGTATATAACTGTTTTTGCAATAAAGATATTAAAATAAATGGACACAGAATAATTAAATGTGATATGCGCACACAAGAGCCTGTTTGGCTTGGTGCAGACGATAATGGTATATGTGAATATGCAATTAATTTAGTAATTTATTATAACAAGAAAGGAATGTGATAATATGGCATTTTTAGGGACATTTCCTGTTGGTGATTGCGTAATAAAAATAAACACATCAGGTAGTTCTTCTGCAATGACTCCAATTGCAGAATTGGAAGAAATGGGAATTTCTATCGAAGGTAATGTAGAAAAATGGAATGTAATTGGCAACGGCGGTTGGCAAAGTGCATTAATGACTGGCAAAGGTTATTCGTTTGAGATGAAAGGAAAAAGAAGCGTTGGCGATGCTGGAAATGATTATGTAGCAGGATTAGCTTGGAAAACAGGTAGAGACTGTAATAGCACAGCTTCAATAGAGTTTCCGGATAAATCGAAACTTGAATTTTCTTGTGTTGTAGACGTTACAAATATAGGTGGTGGCAGTGCTACTGCAGTAGCTCCACTTGAATTTACTCTACATGGTGTAGGAAAGCCAACATGGACCGATGCACCAGGAGAACTATCATAATAATAGGAGGCAAAGCAAATGGCTAGATTATACGATATAGCAGAACGAATGAAAAATGGGAACCAGAAACCAGAAGTTAAGCTTGATGAAGATCATGTATATAAAATCAATACGAGTAAAAGCGCAGTGCTTTTTATTCAAGCAATTGCTAAGGATGAAGAAAAAGACGAGATGGAGAAAGTAGATGCTATGATTTCTATTGCTCTTGGGAAAGATGCGGCAGAATACATAGATTCGCTTGATATGCCAATGGTGAATATTAATACAATCGTAAATACAATTATGGCTGCTATTTCTGATGTGTCTCTAGAAGAAGTGGAGCAAATGGAAAGAGAGGAAGCGAAAAGCAAAGGGAAGAAAAGCCGATAAGTGGTATGACCTCGAAGAAGATTGGGACCTTATCGAAGCATCATTTGTAACTCAATATGGCATCAGATTAACAGAGGCAGAAATGGACTGGAAAGAGTTTACCACGCTGTTATCTGGTCTGATGCCTAAAACTCCTCTTGGTTATATTGTAGGTATTCGGAGTGAAAATAATGAGGATATACTAAAACATTTCACTCCTGAACAACATGCCATTAGAGATGCATGGAGAAGTAGGAGTATACAAACCATGTCAGAGGATGAAAAGAGCGAATCCATAGCAAATCTTAAAAATATGCTTAAAGATATATTTAAATAATCCAAGTAAGAAAAACACTTGTCTTAGGTGGTCCGATCACTGTTAAGTAGACAGGTGTTTTTTTGATGTAATTTAGATAGGAGGTGATAGTGTGGCAGATGAGAGTATTGGTAAGATTAGTCTTGACTTGGAATTACAAGCAGACATAGGAAAACAGATACAAAAAGCTGCATCAAATTTAGGAAAGCAGTTAGAACAAACAATTAAGAATAGCGGTAGTGCTGGTATTGAGAACATGCTTAATGTGTTTTCTAGACATCTAGATGGAGTTTTTAAACAGTCTATTGATTCTATGTCTAAGCAAATTGATATTGCGTTAAGAAAAATGACATCTGTTAAAATGCCAAAATTTGAAATACCTACAAACCAGACATTTAAAGCAACATCAATAGGAAACGCTAAAACCACGAGAGGCCCACCAAATACGGAAAGTATTAAGGCTGAAATGGAAAATGTAGAAGCTATGATGGATAACATAGAATCCAAAATAGCTATGCAAAAAACAAAGCTAAAAGGTTTAAAGGAAGCTTACAAAAACACATTTGACGTAACAAAGAAAAGCAAAATTGAAGATAATATGTTGAGGGTTGAATCTGTTATTATTCGGCTTATCGGGCAGATGGATAAGCTTGGTGTAAAATATAACACACTTGAAGGCAAAATGAAATCTGCTGGAACAACGGTAGCTCCTACAGTGCCAAGTACTCAAAACACAGCTGTAGTAGATACTGCTAATTCAACATCAACAGTAGGGAAGTCATTATCAAAGCTTGGAAATATAATTAAGAATTCTAATTCTAAGTTTGCAAATTTCTCTAAAAATATGCTTGTGTTTAGTAAAAATGCAGGCAAAGCAAATAAAAGCGTAAATACATTTAATAGCGGTATTGGAAACTCAATCAAGCAAATGTTCAAATGGATGATCTTATTCCCTGCTCTGGTTAGTGGCATTATGGCATTAGCACGAAGTTTAGGTCAATCCTTAATGGTAAATGAACAGTTTGCCAGATCATTCAATCAGATAAAGACTAATTTATCTGTAGCGTTTACTCCTATTTACCAAGCTATTTTACCAGCTATTAACACATTAATGTCTGCACTTGCAAGATTATCTTCTTATTTTGCATCTTTTATAAGTCAATTATTTGGTAAGACATACGAGCAAAGTTTTAATGCCACAAAACAGTTAACTTCGGCTAAAGATGCGATGGGGGCATATGGTAATAGCACTAAAAAAGCTGCTAAAGCCGCGAAAGAAGCACAGAAGGATTTATTAGGTTTTGATGAAATAAACAAGCTAAGTGACAATAGTACAAGTGATACAGCTTCTGACAGTAACGCTCCTGTTTTAATAGAGCCAGACGTTAATATGGCTACTCTGGATAGCAAAACAATTCCTTGGGTAGAAAAGTTCAAGGCGATATTATCTAAAATATTCCTTCCGTTTAAGCAATCTTGGGCAAAAGAGGGACAAAGTACTATAACAAGTATGAAAGGTGCTTTTAATAGTATTTTAGGCCTTTTGGGTTCAATAGGGAAATCTTTTCTTGATGTATGGACAAATGGTTCCGGTACGCAAGCATTAACCACTATTTATATTATTCTTCAAAACGTGTTTAAGGTTGTTGGTAATATAGCAGATAGATTCTCCGATGCTTGGAATGCAAATAATACTGGGACGGTAATTATACAAACCATATTCAATATGCTGAATATAGTTTTAAGCACAATACAGGAAATAACAAGTGCAACAGCCGATTGGGCAGCAACAGTTGATTTTAGCCCAATTTTAGTTGCTTTGATGGGGTTATTGGAAGCATTAGAACCTGTAATTCAAATTATAGGCGATAAACTTGTAGATATATGGCAAACTCATGTTTTGCCGTTTTTTACTTGGCTAATTGAGAAAGCTATTCCAACAATTTTGGATTGGCTTACTAATTTATTCAATTTCCTTTCTGAACATCAAGGTGTTGTTGAGACAATAACCACAGCAGTTGTAACATTCTTTGTAGCATTTAAAGCAGCATCTATAATAATGAGTGTAATAAAAGCATTAGGTGCACTTACAAGTGCATTTAATCCGGTACTTTTAGGGATAGCTGCTGTTATAGCAATAGGTATACTTCTGTGGCAAAATTGGGATACGATATGTGCTAAGGCAAAAGAAATATGGGAAAAAATCACTGATATTTTCAATAAAAGTTGTGATGCAATATGTACTAAAGTAAAAGAAATATGGGGGAAAATCACTGATATTTTCAATAATTTCACAGACTTTATGAAAAATGCATTCCAAACAGACTTTTCGAAATCTTTTGGTGCATTCGGTGATATATTAAACTCATTTTTTCATACAGTGCAGCGTATTTGGGATAGTATTAAAGACATTTTTAATGGTATCGTTAATTTTATCAAAGGTGTATTTACTGGTAATTGGAAACAGGCATGGGAAGGTGTTAAGGATATTTTTAAAGGCGTCTTTAATGGTATGGATGCATTTTTAAAAGCTCCTTTAAATGCTGCCATTGGTATGTTAAATGGTATGATTACTGGTTTAAATAAGATTCGATTGCCAGAGTGGGTTCCAGGCATAGGTGGAAAGGGGATTAATATTCCTAAAATACCTTATCTTGCTAAAGGTGGTATTATTGACAGTCCTACACTTGCTATGGTTGGAGAGCAAGGGAAAGAAGCTGTAGTACCATTGGAAAACAATACCGGATGGATATCACAGTTAGCTGAAAAAATTGGAACCGGTGGTGTTAGTGATGCAAGTTTACAAGAAATTATTAAGTTGCTTGTTGAATTGATTACTATTATAAAGGGAAATGACCCCAATACATATTTAGATGGAAAGATAATTACTAAAAAAGTAGTAGAAAACATTAACAAGGAAATTATGGCGAAAGGAAAGAGTCCAATTTTAATATAGGAGATAGTATGGTATTAAAAGTAAATGGAGTGATTTTACCCTCCCCAACAGACGTCGATAGGTCAAGAGAACCGATTTGGTCGAAGAATACTGGAAGAGTGGCAAGTGGGAAAATGGTAGGCGATATTATAGCTTACAAAGAAACATTGTCGATAAAATGGGGAATTTTAACCAAAGCCGAACTTGAGCAAATAAAAAACGCTACAAAGTCGGCTTTTTTTAATATCGAACTTACAGATAATAACGGAGTTTTTAAAATGACCGCATATAGCGGAGCGTTAAGTGAATCTAAATTAAAAATAGACGGATACCACAACAATGTGTCCGTTACATTTATCGAACAATAGGAGGACAATATGAAGTTAACAAATAGAGAGATCGTAAACATAATTAATAACATTGGAGCAATTACCACAAAGAAATTACCTATTAAGCTTTCATTTGCAATACAAAAAAATGTTAGAAAACTAGAAGAAGTTGCAAAAGAATATGACGAAGCAAGAAAGAAAATTTTAGAGGATAATGCAGAAAAAGACGAAGACGGAAAGGCTGTAATCGAAGATAATCAATATAAAATAATTGATACGGAAAAAAATACGAAAGAAATTCTAGAGTTGTTGGATTTTGAAAATGAGGTGGAAATTCACGCAATTGATTTATCTATGTTAGAACAGTGTGACTTAGAACGTTTTGATTCTCTAACGGGTACAGAGGTAGGTTTACTATCGTTTATGATTAACGAATAAGGAGTGATGTAGATGTTTATAGCATCACAAGACTTTATTACAAAGCAGAAAGGATTTTCTAGGACCTTCCACGCTAAGTTGGTGGTGGGTTCTACAGAAATAATAGAAGGTATTTTAAGTCTGAAATATGAGGGGTGTGTAAATGAAGAAGATACACTTACACTAGGATCCACAGTAAGTAATAGAGTAGAAGTAAGTATAATGAACTTGTCTATTCCTATAGAAGGGAAAGAGTTTACAGCCTATGTGGGATTAGATATTAACGGAACAGTTGAATATATTCCGCTAGGCATCTTTACAGCACAAAAGCCGGAAAAAGGTGATAGTTTATACACATTTACAGCCTTTGACAGAATGATGAAAACTGAAAAGGCTTATTTCTCTTCCTTGTCCGAAAATACCACCACAGTAGCTGCTTTAAATGAAATCTGTTCTAAACTAGGTTTCACATTAGCAACAACTTTGAAAGCTATTTCTATAAAAAAAATAGAAGGTCTTACATACCGAGAAGCAATAAGCTACATCGCACAGCTGCATGGTGGCTATGCAACATTTAACCGTCAAGGGCAGTTGGAAATAAGGTATTTCAAGGATGTGTCCTATACCGTTAAAGTAGATAGATACTTTGATGATTTAGTGGTACAAGAGAATAACTTTATTGTAAATGCAATTTCTTGTGCAACCAACGAGGAAAACACCTTGACCGCAGGAACAGGAGTAGCAAGTATTGCTATTTCAAACCCCTACATGACACAATCTACTTTAGACAGCATATATAATACCCTAAAAGGTTTCACTTATCGTCCTGCATCATTTTCGATGTTGGGCGATATTTTATTGGATCCAGGCGATATTATAACTATGCAGGCCAAAGATGGTAATGTCTATAAAATCCCGATTATGTCTATAACACAGGAATTTGATGGAGGTTTAACGACAACCATTGAGGCTGTGGGTAAAACCGAGGAAGAACTGGATTTAGATTATAAAGGCCCATCCACGAAAACAATGGAACGTTATGTTATCGAATTAGCCCTTATTAACAAGGTAGTGGCGAATAAGGTAGATGCCGAGTATGTAGAAGCAGAATTTATCAAGGTCAATAACACAATTTCGGCCGTAACAGGGGAATTCCAGACAATTAAAGGTAATGTTGCGGAGTTCGAAAAGACGGTTACAACTAAACTAGAAGCCATATCTGGAAAGATTGACGATTTAGAAGTAGTAGATTTAACCGCTATTAAGGCCGATATTACTACTTTAAATGCGAAAGTGGCCAATATAGACCATGTTCTCGCCGGAAACATTACTGCTGAAAATATACAGACTGGGGCCATTACCGCAGGATCTGGGATTATCGCAGAAGGTGCTATTGGTGATGCACAGATCAGTAGTTTATCCGCTGATAAGATAAGGGCCGGTCGAATTGATACTTCACTTGTTACCGTGGCAAGTTCCGACAGCGTTATTAATATTACTGGTAATCAACTACTTATTAACGATACCACAAGCGCATTACAGCCATTTAATCGTGTTACACTAGGAAAATATAAGGTAAGTGAAAACAAGTGGGAATATGGTCTACTTGTACGAAGTGCAGACGGGCAGACAGTAATGATAGATGGCAACGGAGTACATAATGCTGGGATTACGAACGGTGCCGTGGATAATAATAAAGTGGCCAGTGATGCAAATATTGACGGAACAAAGTTAAATATTAACAGTGTGGTAACACAGATTAATAAAGGTACAACAAAGATACAAAGTACAGTTGTAAATGTTGGGAACAAGACTTTAGAAGTGTATCTAGCAGAGCAAACAGAAACTATTGAAGGGCAAACAGAAACCCTTGCAGCACATAGTAGTAAGATAAGTGCCAATGAAAAAGCAATTTCTCTAAAAGTGGATTCCCAGACGTACTCTTCCGACAAGGCAGATATGACAAGTAAGTTAAATAAAACTACTTCTGATTTATCTGTTGTTCAGGGACAAATATCTTCAAAAGTATGGCAATCCGATATCACAACAGCTACTAATGCTTTAAAAAATACAGAAATTAAGTCTTTGTCGGATAGATATGCAACACTTAATCAAACAGTCGATAGTATTAAAGGAACTGTGGCACAACATACAACAGAGATTGCTAAAAAAGCGGACGGAAGTACTGTTAGTAGTTTACAAAGTACGGTTACTAATTTATCTGCTGATTTAAGTGGATTTAAGACTTCTGTAAGTAATACCTACACTACAAAAACTGATTTCAATAATCTACAAATTGGTGGAAGAAACTTATTACCTAACACAAAAACTTTTGGTGATGGTTGGGCTTTACCGACTGGTTATGATTTGAACACAACATATAATGGATTCGAAGTATATCATAATAAATATACGTCTAGTGGTAGTTACAAGGATTTAGCTTTTTACAAAATTCCAACGACCGTTGAACCATCAACAGAATACACTTTATCATTCTATATTAAAGGAACTGGTAAAATATATAGTTATTTCTTTCCAAGTTGTGTTATATCAGGAACAACTTCGCAAGGTACTACATCGTTAAGTGGAGATGGAAGTATAGCTTGTAATGTACCATCAACATGGACACGTTATTGGGTTACTTGGAAAACTATGGATGATTTAACTGGCGATAAAAACGTAATACCATGTAGGCAGATGGGCGTTGATAGTGAAGTATATATATGTGGTATAAAATTTGAAAAGGGTAATAAAGCTAGTGATTGGAGTTCAGCACCAGAGGATGTTGATTCCGCTATAAATACTGTTTCTGAAAAAGTCACAAGCTTAGGTTCATCCCTGGATGTTGTTAAAGGTCAGATTTCAGGTAAGGTATGGCAGACTGATATTACTACTGCTATTAATTCCGTAAAGAATAATGAAATCAAAACAATTAGTGATAAGTATGCACAACTTGATTTAAAGGTAGATAAGTTTGAGACAACGGTAAGTGAAACATATACCACTAAGACAGAGTTTAACAATTTAGCGATAGGTGGTAGGAATATTGCTTTATCAGCTGGTATTATTTCAGGCGGTACAACGTCGTTTGATAAAAAAGATTATGTGAAATCAGGTACTGTTACATTTGGTAGAGGAGCATCACAGAATGGTGGTATCATTTTTGATAAGGCTTCTATTTACGAACCATCAACAAAGTATGTTATGAGATTCAAAGCAAAACTTAATAGCGGAACCATTAAAAACTTCTTTTTTCATAATGGACAAGGTATGAAAAACACATCTGTATACATAGATGGAGTACGGAAAGGTACTTATGCTCAATATCCATATATTAATTTTACATTTACTATTGGAAAATATTATGAAATAGTTACATACTTTGAAACACCGTCAACATTACTAGATTTCACGGAGGGCGTTCAACAAACGTACTGGCAACCAGAAAAAGGCGGTGCATACGCATATAACGTAACCATTACTGAACTAAAGATAGAAAAAGGAACTAAACCTACAGATTGGTCACCACCACCTGAAGATGTTAATACTAGTATTGAAACTGTATCAACTACTGCTACACAATTATCAAACAAATTTGATTGGGTAGTTAAATCAGGGACGTCTTCAAGTAATTTTGAAATTACAGATAGAATGGCTACATTGACCGCCAATTACATTAATCTAAATGGTTTAGTTAAATTTAGTGGGTTAGCTTCGGATGCACAATCAAAGGTAAATACGGCTTATAATACTGCTAACTCTGTAAATAATACGGTAAATAGCAATAAAGCAAATTGGGATAAAGGCTTGACAGCTTATAACTGGACAAATACAAATGGCTCTAAGGCAACCAACCTTTATAACATGGTTACTAAATGGACAAATGGTGCAGTTAGTGGAACTACTGAAATTAATGGTGGTTGGGTAAAGACTGGTACACTTACTGCCGATAAGATTGCAATAGGCGATTTTAGTAACTATGCCCAATTAAACGAAAATACGTTAAGTAAGTGGGGATGGACTAAAGTTACTGATAGTAGTGCTTCTAATAATCCGTGGTTTCAGAAAAGTACAATTGAAAGAGATAGCCAAATAAGTGAATGGCATACATGTAATGGTGGCGAATCATTTCGTGTAAAGGCAAACATTTATACTACTGTAAAAGGAGCAAGTACTTCTGGCGGTACAGATAGCTCGTATAGGGGTATTGGAATTGGTGTTTTCTCTGTTAATAAAGATGGTACAAGAAATTATCAAACAAGTTCTAGAATTACTAACTCTACAAATGGAGAAATTTCTTCTGTTATTACATTGCCATCTAATGCTCGTGAATTTGCCGTATATATTCAGATTGATGGATGGAATCCGTTTACTGGAATATTAAGGGTTAGAAACGTTCAGGTATTAAGAATGAGTTCGGGTGAAATGATTGTAGATGGTTCTATTACTGCAAATATGATTAAAGGTAAATTATTAGAAGGTGTTACGTTAAAAGCTTGTAATGCAGATATAACAGGCGGTTCAATTAACATTGTATCAGGTAATGAATCGTCATCGTTGATTAAATTGACGGATGGGCAATATGCTACGACTAAGTTCAATGCATGGGGAATGGATGTAGCTAGTGGGATTTATAATACAACTACACAAGTGCAGTCAGGAGGACTTTTCGGGAGATATAACGGAACAATGATGTTTGGTATATCATCAAGCACTGGATATATTACATGTAAAAATATAGATCTTCCAAATGTAGCAATTACAAATGCTTCACTTGAATTAAAATCAGGTAGAGGTACAGATGTAAAACTACAATCAGATTGGGGGTTAAGGTTTGAAAGCTCCAATTGGAACTCACGCATGATTACATGGACTAATAGTACACAAGGACATGATATACAAATGGGGTCCGATTATGTCGGTGGTTTTAGACGTTGGTTTGTTCGCGATGTCACGTCTAACACGATTTGTATGAGTTGGGATAGCGATGATAACCAACTTAATATTTATCCACAAATTGAAGCAAAAGGCGGTGTTCTCAATGGTTCGACTGAAAAATTAAAAACCAATATTGAAAAACCTGATATTGATGCACTAGACATAATCAACAAATCAGAATTATATTCGTACAACCTAAAATCATTATACAATCAGGGAATAACAAAGAAACAATTCGGATTTATCATTGAAAGAGAATGTCCAGACGAAATCGTATCCCACAATAGGCAAGCAGTAGATACTTACTCAATAGCTGCAATTGCTTGGTCAGGAATTAAAGAATTAAATGAACGTTTTAAAGATTTAGAAAAAACGGTTGCTGACCAACAGCAAACTATTGGCAATTTATTAGAAAATAAAAATGTAGTTATTTAAGGGGCGAGAAATCGCCTCTTTATAAATATAAAAACAAAATAGAAAGAGGTAAGCATATGAATGAAGTAACAGCGAACATTACAAAGGAAGTACTATTTAGCAGCAGTGCAGTAGTAGATGGACAGGTAATTGCAAATTTTTCAGCTAACTTAACAAACGATAGTTCTGTACCAATTATTAACTTCTATATACAAGATGCAGGATTATATAGAACGTATCGTGATCAGGTAGCAGTAGAAAGAAAAACTTTTGAAGATAAAGTGTATGCCGAATACGATGCAATGAGCTTAGAAGTTTCAGAAGCTAAGCGCAGGATTAAATGATATAAAAGGTGTAATGGAGACTTCGAAAGAGGTCTTTTTTTTAATTAAGCACGAAAGGATGGACTAACATGTGATTGAGGTAACCGTATTAATAAGTATTATTTCCGTATCGTCAGCGGTGTTTTTTGCCCTTAAAAACTCTAAGAGGGCAGATACATCGGATGCAGAAAAAAAGGCGGTAGAAACCGCTACAATTAACGTGAAACTAGACCAGATCGGCGCAGACGTGCGAGATATCAAATACGATATAACCGCGGTTAAAAAAGATGTGCAGGGATTAAAAGAGCGTATGATCATGGTTGAGCAGTCCACTAAATCTGCTCATAAACGTTTAGACGATTATAACAAAGAAAGAGAGGATTAAAACATGAATATTATCATTCAAAACTTATCAATCATTTTATTAGTAGTAGCTGTGTTGTGTACGCTAATAACAGCTATAACCGAGTTTATAAAAGAGTTTGGTGCACTTAAGAAAGTACCTACCAACCTTGTGGTTTTAATCATTTCGCTAGTGGTGTGTACCCTAGCGTTTTTTAGTGCACTTTCATATTTTGCTATACAGTTTGTTTGGTATTACTTAGTGGCTGTAATCTTTGCAAGTATTATAATCGCTATTTTATGTTGTAAAGGTTGGGAGTACTTCTTTACGCTGTGGAAACGTTTTTACAAAAAAGACATAAAATAATATAAATCCAAAATGGAAAGGAGAATAAATTATGAACAAAAAAAAATTTAGTATGTTATTAATTGCAGGACACGGACAAGGCGATTCTGGTGCAGTCGGAAACGGGCATAGAGAATCTGACATGACAAGGGATTTAGTGGCTAGAATCCGCGATAACGCAGTTCAGAGAGGTATTGCAGTTGATGTTTATGACATGAATAAAAATGCTGTAAAACAAATTAAGGCAGGTAATATGCCACCTTTTGCAGGGCATACATATTGCTTTGAAGTGCATTTTAATTCTTCTGGAAATCAAATGGCCAGAGGCTCCATGTTCTACATTCACAAAGACGAAGATGGTTGGTCTGTAGAGCAAAAGATTTTAGATAGATTGTATGCGCTAGGAAGTAGAAAAGCATGGGATGGAATTGTAAAATCTAACCGCCAATGGCCAGAGGGGTTACTTGTCCAGAACAGATGCAAGGAACACGGTGTTTCACATGGCTTATTAGAAACTTGCTTTATCTCTAATGCCGAGGATTGTAATTGGTACTTTGCGAATAAGGATGCGATTGCAGCAGCCATAGTGGACGGTATTATAGATGGATTCGGTTTAGAGAAAGATTGTACAGACAACACACAGACATTTCAACCTTACATGGTAAAGGTCGTAGACACCGCTTTAAACATCCGTAAAGGTCACGGAACTAATACGGATATCGTTGGCTGCATTACAGACAATGGAAGTTACACAATCGTAGAAGAGGCAGACGGTCCAGGTTCAAAGAAGTGGGGAAAATTAAAGTCTGGTGCAGGTTGGATTGCGCTGGATGAAGATTTGGTACGGAGATAAAGAAAAAGGCGGGCTAATTAGTCCGCCATGATTCCATCAAAAAGAGACCATATAGGGCCCCTTTAATAAAATTACAATTCTGTAATATCTTCTGCTTGTTCTGCTGCAATTTCATTTACTTTATTTTCAAATTGCAATCCACCATAATGTTTTGACTTGCCCGTATACCCTGTTTGAATAAAAGATAGTTCGCGATTTTCTCCATCCTTGTTTTTATACAGTAAGATGCCGAACCATTTTGATTCAGTCTTGCCTTTGCCGCTCATGCCGCCAACAACGGCTCCGGCCCCACCTGCTAACACACCTCCGACAATAGCCCTTCCTATCGTGCCACCGCTCTTTGCCAGTGAGACTTCGTTCTCTAGCTTAAAACCTAAAAGGCGATCGAAAGGTAAAGAAATTGTGACTTCGTTATAGTTTATATTGAATTCTTCTGCTTGCGAACAAAGCGTAAGTGTAACCGCAGAATTGACTGGTATTTTCCCGATCGGCTCCGTTGTAGTACAATAAAATTTATATTTTGCGTATTTGTTTCTTGGTTTTGCCTCTCTCATCAAAAACATAATATCCCTCCCGTAATAACATTTTTTTTTTATTATATCATTATATATTTGCATAGACAATTCAATATCTATAAAATTGGAATTAATTACATACGGTCTTGGTTAGATTATGGCAGGTATAAAAATTTCTGCAACAAAAAAGTGTCATCCGCGTGTTAGCAGATAGTACAACACTGCGAGAGGTGACTATTGCGAATGAGGGCATAAAAGAGCAAGGAATTTCTATTGTGGTAAAAAACTACAAAAAAACATTTGAATAAATAGTAATATATGTTAAAATATATATAATTCCTATAGTTTTAGGGCTAGTATTCAATTCCCTTGTTGAAATTTAATATTTAGGTTTCTTTTATCTTGGCCCTGGGCTAAAAGGAGTTTGGCAGACTGTAATGGTCTGCCTCTTTATTGATAGTGTGATTTTATACACAATAATAATTTAAAATAAATATATATAACTATTTGAAAGGTGGGGGGATCTGTGAGTTCTAATGTTCATAATGAACTAAAAAATACTATTGCATCTTTTAAGCAACTTCCATATCTATTTGTTGGAACCGGTTTATCTAAGCGTTATGCAAATGCCCCGAATTGGGATGAGTTATTATATAATATATGGAAAATTGTTAATCCAGATAAAAGGAGATTTGATTTCGAAAGATTGAGACAAGGTATTGGTATGAAACCGAATTTTCAATCTGGAAATATGAATTCAGAAGAGAAAAAATATTATATTAATCCTATTTTAGCAACGGAAATCGAATGCAAATTTTTAGATTTGTACTATTCACCATCAGAAAATTTTTATTCTACGATATTTACCGAGGATGAAAACAAAGAAATTCTACACAATAATTACAATCCATTCAAATATTATATTGCTAATGTACTTAAAAGAGTTAAGCTTGACAATTCATTAAATGGTTATAATGAGTTAATTCATCTTGTTAATAATAAAAATAAATTTGCTGGAATAATTACCACAAATTATGATACATTACTCGAAAATATCTTTGATGACTTTTCTGTTATGGTTGGGCAAGATAACATGATTGTCGCTAATTCATTTAATATCTTTGAAATATTTAAAATTCATGGATGTATAAACAATCCAAATTCAATAGTAATTACAGAATCAGATTATAACTACTTTAATGATAAGTTAAAATATTTATCTGCTAAACTTTTAACTATTTTTGTAGAGCATCCAATTATCTTTATAGGATATGGACTGGGCGATGTTAATATTAGAGCACTTTTTAAAGAAATTGCGATGTGCTTAACATCAGAACAATTAAATAAAATAAAAGAAAATTTTATTTTTATATCACCAGCATTTGGTAAAAAAGAAAGTTCCAGCAAAAGAGAGCTTTATGGGAAAATAATTATCAACGAATTTATATTAGAGGATTATAGTGTTTTGTACAAGTCGATGTCACATATTCAAAGTACTATTCCTATTAAACTGGCCAGAAAATTGCAAGATATGGTATGCGATTATGTTTATTCTGTGGAAGCTAAAAATACAGTTATATTCGGTGATATAGATAGCCCGGATATAGATGACAATAAAACAGCAATATTCTTTGGTCGCTCTGAAACAGTTACTAATATTGGTTTTAGTTATTTTACAATTGATGAAATTTTAGAAGATGTTCTATTTGATAATAAATCGTACTTATTAAGCGAACAATTAATTGAAAAAACTTTTAAAAGTATTAGAAGTAATGCAGGCACTACGTTACTTCCTATATATAAATACATATTTAAGCTAAATTATCCAATTGATAAAGTACCACAGAATTTTAATATAATAGATGATTATGATGATGCAAATATACAACCTAATTCAACGGATAAAAAGTATACAAAAGAGGGTATTTATTATAATAAAATAGAGCAGATAATAGAAGCATATCCAGATCATATACCTAAACAAGTTGCCAATATTAAATATTCAGCAAAGAGTATTCAAGTGGATGATTTAGAAGATTATTTAAAAAAACATTTTTACACAGATAATTATAAAAAATATAAATCGCAGTTTAGAAAATTAATAGCACTTTATGATTTTAAGAAGTATTCAGGAAAATAAAAGAAGGTACAATCCCCTTTTTTCATGTCTTCCAAAAGAAGACCATCCAAAAGGTTCATATACCCTGTACTTTTAATTTATGTATATTACTCGTTTATTATACCAAATATTATAAAAAAAACAATATATTTTTTAGTTAATAAATTGAGGTCATAACAAGTCCCAGCCATGTTCAATGTCTAATGATATTGAGCTTCGGCCGGGGCTTTTATTTTTGTCTCAAAATGATAATGCTATTGAGTAATGACAGTCGCAATTTAGGTAAAATAATACTCCGACACAAGGCCGGAGTAAAAATATCATTATTTTATTTTGAGGGGTGAACGTCGCAAAGTAAAAAAGTGACATTTAAAATTTAATATATAATTCTTCTCCGTTCCAAGTACACTCTTTGATAATGTCCCTTATTATTTCATTTCTTTCTAAAGAGGTAAATAGAGTAAATCCATTAAGCAATCTAATAATTTCTTTTATTTTTTCTTCTACTGTTTTTTTCTCCTGTTCTTGCAATTGCTGGCTAGCAATTACAAGTGAATGTTGATTTTTAAGTTCTTTAAGTTGATAATCCAAGCTTTCAATTTCAGATATAATATATTTTGCAGCGACAGAGTTTTCGGCTACAGCCAATGATCCTGTCAAATTTCCTATTTTTTTCTCTGTAGCAGCTATTTTAGCACAAATTATTTTGGGGTTTACTTTTTCAATTTCAGTTTCTTTGTTATCTTTAATATACTTATTTATTAAACTAGGGTTTTGTTCTATTTTATTTAGTATATCAAGAACTTTCTGATCAAGTAATTCGATTTTTATATGCTTCATATTGCATACATCTTTGCCTTGTGTTGTCCTTTTATTACAATAGTACCACGACGATACTCCTTGCTTTTTCTGTTTACGAGCCACACTCATTGTTGTACCACATGAACATTTTAAAATACCTTTTAGCAGAGGAACCTCATATTTCATTGTTTTATTTATTGTATTCTTATGAAACTTATTTTGGACTGCTAACCATTTTTCTGCTTTTATAAAGGGTTTGTGCTTACCAAGACAAACTCTCCATTTTGCAGGTGGGTTTAATTCATGTTTTTTATTTTTTTCAGTAGATCTTCCGTATATCATTACACCTTTCGTTCCATCCCACTTTTCCCTTGGGGAATCTTGGTCCATAATACATCCTTTAGATTCGTAGTAATCATATACTTCTGATGTAGCTTCCACGCAATAAGGCATCGATAAAATTTTATATAATTGTGAACTTGAAAAATAATTACCTGCTTTTGTTTTTATTCCATTGTTTTTGAAATAAGTTTGCATTCCTGACAAACTAAAGGAATGGTCTAAAAACATATCAAATATCCATTTTACATGTTCAACACCTTCGGGATCTTGTTTGATCGTGACATGGGTTTTACCATTAACTTGAATTCGTTCTCTGACATAGCCAACTGGTGGATTTCCACCTGTCCAATATCCTTTTTTAGCTAAACCAATCATGTTGTCAGTTACTCTATTTGCGATAGTTTCTCTTTCCATTTGCGCAAATACAACTGATACATACATCATTGCGCGTCCTATAGGAGTTGTTGTATCAATATTTTCTTTAAGTGATATAAATTTAACATTATTTGAATCCATTAATGCATATATATTTGAAAAGTCGCGTACATCTCGTGAAAGCCTGTCTAGTTGATAAACTATTAAAACGTCTATTAGCCCTAGTTCAATATCTTTAATAAGCTGTTTTAACCCTGGTCGATCAGTATTAGCGCCGGTGTAGTCCTCGTCGCTGTATTGGATAAAACTATCTATTTCATCCTGGAAGTGTAGTTCAGCATACTCCTTAGCCATTCTAAACTGATTATTTACTGAATCTGATTTATCAGAGTATATTGATTTTCTTGCGTAATTAGCAAATTTCATCTTTCATCATTCCTTTCCCTAAGTTAAAAAAAGTGTACAAAAATAACACCCAATGAAAACGAATATTTGTTCCGTTGACTGGGTGCCCGAAGAATGATACAATATAGTTGCGATTTATAGAGTATATCTTCGGATATATGAGCCGTTCCTGTTGGTGCAGGGGCGGTTTTTTTATTACTCTCTTTTTACGTATTTTTAACTATGCTATAGAACGAAACTTCCTATTGTTTGCCCGATTTTAACAATGTCGCAATAACCTGTAAACTCAAACTTTACTTTTCCAAGTCCGCTAAAGTAAAGTTCCAATTCAGAATCTAAATCAAACACTCCTGATGTTTCAACAGAAAAAGACTGTACTTTAGAATATGGTAGAGAAGTGAAATCTTTCTTCTTTCCCGTAATTCCTTGGACATTTAGGGCAATGACACGTTTGTTAGTGAAAGTAACAGAGTCACGTATACCTTTGTATACACCTATTATTTCTTCTCCTGGTATTAGTAAGTTAGATAATAGACCAGTAACCTCGTTTTCTTTTACCTGTTTTAGTTTAAGTATTGATGCATTTTGAAAATCAATCATGTTAAATTCTCCTTTTCGTAGGTATAGTTATTAAAAAGCGATATGCTATTTAATCTTAGCTTAATTATTTTTTTGGCTGATATATTTTTATATTACCGTTCCTGTTGCACGATTTCTTTATTGGTCAAATGTCATACGTTTGACCTCCTATGTATTGAGCCGAAGCTCTATTAAATTATTATCAATCCCCGTACAACTAGAGAATTGATCTATCGTAAACCCTTTGTATTCATTTAGCATATCATCTGAAATGAGTAGTTTAGCAGCAAAAATATTGGCTTGACGTTCAATTTTTGATGTTAAAAGTAAGGTGTGGTGAGCCATAAAACAGCAATTTTCCTTTCGATGCAATAATGCATGTCCAAGCTCATGAGCCATAACAATTCTTAGGAAGTTTTCATCTTCAATGTCGCTATTTATAAAAATCCATTTTGCGTGCTCTATATATTTATACATACCTGCAATGTTGCCTAGTGGATTAAAAGAGATAAATATGCCAAGATTTTTGGCTATTTTAAAAGGATCATTTGTACTAAATAATTTTGTATAATATGAAACTAACCTAGTAATTCTTTTTGTCATAAACAACACCTACTTTTTATGCTTGTTAGGATTGTACTTTTCTTTATTAATTATTTTCATTTGTCTCATAGCCGATTCAATAGCATCTCTTAATAAAGATTTTGATAGATCATCAATCTCCTCTCCATTGTAGTATAACGGAGAATCATTGTTGCTATCTATTTCTTTCATTATTTTATCTAATTTCTTTGCAATATCTCTTTCATCCTTTGGAGTAATAGCAGGTTTCTTATTTTCTGCTTCTTCTCCTGTCATTAAATAATCAATGGTTACACCGAAGTAGTTTGCTATTTTCTGCAACGTTTCAGAGCTTGGCGTGGATTTTCCTGATTTCCATGTACTTAATGATGCTTGAGTAACACCTGTTTCTTTAGAAACTTTATAAGCTGTTACTCCAAATTTTTGTAACAATTGTTCAAAAACACTATACATATTTTATTCACCTTTCACAAAAATGGTATACTTAATAAAAACAAACTAAAAATGTATTGACTACTTAGTTTTGAAATGGTATAGTGTGTACATACTTAATTAAAACTAAGTAATAAAAAATAATAGTTTATTTAAAAAATGGTTTATTAATATTAATTACTTAACTTGACAAACTAAGTATATCACTAAACCAAAGTAAACGCAACTAAAAATAGCAAAAAAGAGGTGAATTTTATGACAAAGCTCTACACATGTGACGAAGTGGCAGAACGCTACGGAGTTAAAACAATTACAGTTTGGGATTGGATTCGTAAGAAAAAGATGGCTGCCATTAAAGTTGGCAAGAGCTACAGAATCAGAGAAGAAGATTTAAAACAGTTTGAAGCTGGCAGATTAACAATTGTATAAGAAAGGAAGTAACGAATATGAGTAATATTAAAAAAGAAGTTAGTTTTGACTTTATCAATGATGGTACAGTTGGATGTATTCATGTAACCGCAACATGCGAAAACATCGGCGATTTTAATGAAGTATTAACTTTTGTTGAAGGAGTTAAAAATCTAACAAAATCTATAACCGCCGATGTTAGAGAAGAAATCAACGGTAATAAGCCTTTATAATTGCTACTCTTCCGTTATATTTAGCATAATTAATTTCTGTTATTAGTTTTCCTAAAACTAAGTCACCACAAATATCAGATAAATCTTTGTGAGTGGCTCTAATAGCAAAGAAATTCCCCCTCTCATCATTCATATGAAGCACTTGAGTAGGAATACCATTGATGGTTATTTGGGTATTTTCATAAGTTTTAAATAATTCATCTGGGGACATTTTTAATTCGGTCATTTTTTCCTTCCTTTCTTTTGTACTCGGCATGGCGGTGCCTGTACTTAGATTATAAGGAAAAAAATGGAAATAAACAAGAATTTAGGAGGTAAAAAATGAAAGCAAAACCACAAGAAATTAAAGTTAGAGTAGTTTACACAGAAGGTTACAGAGATAGATTTACAGAAGCATGTTTAAAGCAGTTAAAGAAAAAACAAGCACAAAGTGCGCATTTGAATTTAATTAAAGGAGAAGACATATGCAAAAATTGTTAGCAACACAAATTTTAAATGAAATGCAGACAGTATCTGCAAGAGAGTTACATAAAGCATTGGGAATTAAAAAACGCTTTAGTGAATGGTTTTCAAGTAATAGTATCAGCTTTATCGAAAATGAGGATTTTAGTGGTGCGTACCTAGAGGTACACAGCAACCAACATGGAGGAACAAAAGAAATCCAAGATTACAACTTGTCTTTGGATATGGCAAAACATATCTGCCTAATGAGCAGGACAGAGCAAGGAAAGAAATGCCGTCAATACCTAATTGACCTTGAAAAAGCATGGAATACACCAGAACAGGTTTTTGCAAGAGCCTTGAAAATGGCAGAACGCAAAATTGATGAATTGAAAGAAAATAATACAGCTTTACTAAAAGATGTAAACAGAATGAAGCCTCTTGCAGAGTTTGGACAATCATTGTCAAAGAGTAAAACAAGCATTCTTATTAGAGAGATGGCAAAGATCATCACGCAAAGTACAGGTATTTCTATGGGAGAAAAGAAGTTTTATTCATGGCTAAGAGAGAACAAATACATTATGCAGGGGAGTACAGAACCATACCAAAGAAGAGTGGAACAAGGGTTATTTGAGAGAAAGGCAAATGGAACGTTTACAAGGTCAGACGGTACTACGTACACAAGTTATACAACCTATGTTACTCCAAAGGGACAACAGTATTTTATCAATAAGTTTTTAGCGGAAAGGAAAGTGGGGTGAATATAGATGGAAGAACTACACAAAGAAGTAGAAGATGTTTTAAATGCAACAAGAGATGCAAGAAAGGCGACAAGGAATGCTAAGGCATGGGCAATAGCTGCCCTTGTCATCAACTTTCTTGTTTTCATAGCACAGTTAGTTATATTAGTCATTAAGTTAAGGCAATGATAGCAACTATTAAGCTACCAAGTGCAATCAGAATTGAAATAATAGAAACTACTTTAGAAAATAAAGCATCTTTCTTTGCTGACTTAGTTTCTTCTTGAGCAATTTTAAGTTGTTCTCTCATAACTTTTACTTGCTCGGATAGGCTATTAGCCTGTTCTTTAGTGTTGTCAGCAATAATTTGAAGTGAATGCAGTTGATTTTCAAAAGGCTGCTTGATGTCATCAGCTTGTTTTTTCCAGAAGGTTTCTTCATATTTTAGTGGTTTAGGTTGTGTCTGCATAAATAACAGTGGAGGTGTTTCTGGAGGCTTAATTTTAGGTAACGCAAAATGCCAATTAGTTTTTGGTGTAGCTATATTTAGTATTTTGTTTTCGTTATCTGTGTCCATTATTTCTTCTCCTTTCTTTTGTACTCGGCATGGCGGTGCCTGTACTTAGATTATAAGGAAAAAAATGGAAATAAACAAGAATTTAGGAGGTAAAAAATGAAAGCAAAACCACAAGAAATTAAAGTTAGAGTAGTTTACACAGAAGGTTACAGAGATAGATTTACAGAAGCATGTTTAAAGCAGTTAAAGAAAAAACAAGCACAAAGTGC
>JBKTKK010000005.1:0-34861 GCA_047242405.1 Lachnospiraceae bacterium
CATGCGTTTGGAACTTCATATCCATTGTCTTTAAGCAACCGCATTACATCAAGAACATCCAACATCGATTCGCCTACGATACGTGAGGCAATTGGATCATTGGCATTTTTCCAGCTACTACGCCATTCCTTTAAATCAATCATATAGTAGCTGTACCAAAGTCCTTTTGTAGGAGCCATACCCTCTGTTAAGAAGAAATTTACAATGTCAAATCCTCGTTTAAACCGATTTTTATCACCTGTTTTGATTCCCCATAGGCATTCGCCCCAGGCGATTTTAATTGTTTGCCCTGTCCATCCATAAAGAAAATATTCTGGTCTAGCAGAAATATTTTTAAATGAATTGGCATCTCCAAATGTTTTATAACCACAGATTGGACCATCACTATAATATCTACTATCCGCAACATTTAACTTATATTGAATCATAGAACGATAGTCTTCTCTTGATTCTGCCTGTGGCTTAAAAGTATGAAAACCAGTTGAAACGATACTACGAAATCCCTTCCCTTCTCCTGCCGAATAGCCCCAGTCTAGACGATAACGTCTAGAAATTTTCTCTCCAGGTCTTAATGTTTTATACCCTTCAAAATATGATAGGGGGGTACACCTGCCACCATACACGACATCCTTCATGCCATTAAACATTAATGGACCTGTTAAGGCGGTAATGCATTCTCCCTCCGCTTTATGAATTACACCTAAAGACCAGTATTCTCTGTCATATCCCTCTCTTACTTCAGGCACGGAACAGAGGGTAAGGAAGGGATAGGACCCCTTCTCTTTCCACTCAACATTTACCGCTGGTATTGGCAAACGATGTTCTTCAACAATGATTCCTCCATCAATCTTTGTGCCTACGTGAGGAACAATACGTTGTGGATCAGCAGAAGGGTTATCGTTGTAAATCAAATGGGGAATCGTTACCTTACATGCCTCTTCACTTAAAACAGGTAAGGTAAAACTTCCCGAAAAATCAACCATTTCCGTTGAAGTTTTATTTGCAAAACTTACAAGAATTTCTAGATACCCAGCTACTACCTTGCATTCTAAACTTGCTTTTACCCTTCCATCAAAGCAAGTCGTAATAATCGAATCACCTTCTGTCCCAATATTGATATCCCATTTTAATCCATCTATGTTCCAAGGTTTTCCGATGGAATAGGAAAGGAGCTTATCTACAGAAAACTTAGTCAATGGTCGATTGTTATCAAATATCGTCCATTCCATTTCATTGATTGATACGCGCTTCTTATCTAAGATTAAGTCCACTACAGTCCTCCTCTTTCCGTTTCTGGATTCCATCCCAACACTTTCCTTACATGTATTGCTTCTGCCTCTGCCTCTGTTAACTGTCTTCGTGTTTCAGACACGACGGCACCTTCTCCCCGATTCCCATACTCATATAAACGGGCATTTTTGCATAAATAGCCCCCCATATTTGTCCAGCCAAGCTTATTGATATGTTTTCCTAGTTGGCAGTTCATAAAAATTGCATTTCCAATTGCATATGGATCAAGTCCTGGATGCCAAGGGCGTCCTAAAAATACGGTATTGTCAGGGAATGAACCGTCGGTAATACAATCTAAGAATAAAAATCCATATTTCTGGCTACATGGCGTACAGGGTGTACAAATATAACCTTTTGGTAAATGTTCTGGATCCACTGGTTTATTATAAACGGAGAAAATATGACAAGTTTCAAATACTGCTCTTGCACCTCCGAATATGAAATCGGTATCGCCTTCGATATAACAGTCTTTAAAATAATGAGAACCTTCCTTTACGAAAAGCGTATCCTGGCGGCCGATAAATCGGCAGTTAACAAAAGAATCATGTTCTCCTGAAACATAACAGGCAACTGCCTGACGGCCCCCTTCTCCACTTCCATCGTAAGAGTTTTCAATGGTTAAATTTTCTGCGTGGAACCAGTTTGCTCGTACTTGTATCGATGCACTACGAAATGTCCCAGTAATGTCGCCATTTGGCTGTATCTTTCCAGCATAATCGTCAAACGTTATTATTGTGTTACTCGGGTCTTCCCCCATTAAGGTAATATGGGTTTTATCTCCGCCAACGGTAATTTTCTCATAATACGTTCCAGCTGAAATCTTAATAACCGCCTCGGCATAATTGCCGTCGCAAACACCATTAATTGCTTCTTGAATCGTCTCATAATCCCCAAAGCCATTTTTTGAAACAGTAATATAACTCTTCTGTGGAATCTCTCTCATAGCTATACCCCTCTACTCTTCATACATCCAATCCAAATTTTCTAGAGCTTCTCCCGTCATCTGCGCATTCCGCTCTACTAACTTTGAGCCCTCTTTTATTACACCAGCAATCATAAACCCGCCAGTACCCATATAGATTTCATGGGCCCCCGCTTCGTAATGGAAGGCATGGATATTAACCATTGGACAGCCCGCTACCTTTATCGCATTTAAAATGACTGGCGACAATCCACCTCGGTCATCGGCATGGGTATTTGTTTCCAAATCAGGAACTTGTAGCCATGCTAATCCTCTAGAGTTAAAATATCCAATTAGAATTATGGAATCCTCTTTTAAATTAATCTTTATCGTTTGACCTTTGGTAAGGGCTGTACCAACATCAAAACGAATTCCAGTTAAACCTTGGAGTTCTTCTGCATTTTCAATTTTATATTGATTTGTAAAACTAAATTGTCCTTTTTCTACACGATATGTTTCACAATCAGTAGAAAGTAACTCAAATTCGCTTTCCGTGTAAATTCCTTTATAGGCAACAGTAGTATCCTCCGAAGGTAAGATTCCTTGTTGCAAATCTTCTAAATGTTTACAGAAATTTTCATATTCTGCTTCATATTTTGGTAAGCACTGTGACCAATGCCCAAACAATTCGCCGTTTGGAAATGGGATTTTACGCTGTTTTGTCTGCATACTATTTGCATATAAATAAGTTTTCCCAGTAAGTTCCGTAAGTTTTCGATACCATTCTAAACTTGCCCCCATATGGTTCTTAGCTTCTAATAAGTACTGAATATCACCCATTAATTGTTCATTCATTGTATATTTGTATCGAAGAATCAGTACAGCAGCTTTTACTTTTTCATAAAAACACATTGTCATTTCTTGAATAGCCGTTGCATCCGAACAATAGTTTAAATATTCATCTTTATTACATGTGATATTTTCCTTTACACTTTCAAACAGATTGACCGCTTTTTGGGCATAGTTTGCTACAATATCAATCATTTCCAATGGCGTTTCCCCTATATGGATTTCGCCCGCAAGTTCTTTCTTTACATAGTCATCAAGTGGTTCTCCCTCTGGTGCTACGGAATTCCATAATTCATAATTAGGACGGAAGCGAGTTACATTAGTAAACTGACTCATAGACATACCTAAACTTAAAGTCTGTCTGTTTCCCTCTGTGATACCCACACGCCTTAAAATACGTGGTGCACATTCTCCCATTGCCGCCATACCATCAAAGATTGCTTTTCCCGTCGCCTCATCACAGCCAAAATGATTGGCAAATACACGGCTCCAATAAATTTGCTCCGCTTCTGCCTCGCGATACGGATTCCAAGCATAACGGAACCATGCCCGATACCATATCCAATCACGATTTAACTGCAACAGTCTCTCTTCTGTCTTGTCTGGTGAATATGGCCAATCCCAGAAGAACAATGGATACAAATGAAGACCATTTGCCCCGAGACGGTACATGGATGCTTGCACACATTTTTGAATAAAGGACACGGCTCCAAAACGGAAAGGTTCCAAATCCGCTAAGATATGTACATTAATTATATGTATATCCGATAAGGCACTAAATTCTTCATGAATTGTCTGCCATTTACCGCGCGGTTGATATGTCGTCAAACCTTCTCCATTATATTTCCACATCGTATAAATATTGTCGTATACCTCTTTCCCAGCCGTCATAGCAGCTTTTGGATCACAGTCATGTCCTCGTAAAATGACTGGAGGCTTCTCTGTTAAACCAGAAATTTCAATTCCATCCTTTACTCCAGGTAAGACGGTGTCAGTAAACCACTTTGTTTTGTTTTCATTGCCCCTTAGCGCTTCTCCAAGGCACACCATAAGACCAATATGCGGATAGGATGCTATAAATTGGGCAATCGCTTTTCTTGTATAATCCGCAACGAGCGGGTGAATGCTGGATTGGTGTAAATCCAAACCGTGATGCTGTGCAAATGGGAGGGGAATATGTATGCTATAAAATTTAAGTACGACCCAGATTCCTCTCTTATCACACTCTTCTGTTAACCAACCAAAGATTTCTTTGTTCATTTCCATTTCTTCGTCCGTTACTTCCTGTGCTTCCGGATATTCTGGCATTTTTATCAAAGAAGAAAATGGATGGCCCGTCCATAAGTATAAGATATTACAACGTTCGCGAAGCATCATATCTAAGAAAGAGGACCATAAAGACTTATCGTAAAACCAAGGGAAACGCGCTGGCGTAATTGGGTATTCATAAGTAAGTCTAGGTGGCTCTACCTTTGTTTTCTGTAATCCAATTGCCGGTCCTCGTAATTTAAAGACTGGTTCATCAAAAAAATCTGTCTGATCTGGAAATTCTTTGTCCCTAAGGATTTTTTCTTCTAAGTTAAGACAACCATAGAGAGCGCCCGTATCCGTACCGCCACTGATTACAACCAAATCTCCAGCACAATCAGCTACATAAAAACCTTCCCCCGTTGGCTTTGCCGCATGATAAAGAAGTAAGTCTTGATCCTTTAATTGCTGAATAAATTCACTCGCTCCATCAATACCAACAAATATTTTTTTTCCTTCAATTTTTCGATAATTTCCATCAAAGTCATCCATATTTGCTTGATAAACTTCGTATCCGATCTTTGCTAAGGCTTTTTTTAAATAAGAAAGTCCCAAGTCAATACGTTTGTTTCCGACATCCTGTGTCATAAGTGTAATTTTCTTCATAATCCCTCCACCACAAATTAAATAATCACTTTTTCTAACTCTTGACTATTATGAATTAATTGTTTCTCTTTATAAATTTGAAATCCTTTTCTACCTTCTTCATTTTCAACTTTATTATAATAGATATCATAAAAGCTACCTCTTATTTTAAAGTTCTCCAATGCAAAATAAGACAAATCCAAATGAAGTGGATCAATTACAACCCGGTCTTCTTCTACTTCAACGCCACATACGTGTGCAAAAATCAACTGTAAGAAATAAGAATGATTATAATCAGGTTCATCACTTAAGGGCTCCCCTGTGATTGCATGATACTGTTCTACTAGGTATGGACGATTCAAATCATGGCTATCAAAATGTTGCCACGCATATTCTCTTAAAAACTTACCAAACTCATGATCCAGCTTATGCTTTTGTCTTTTGCTTTCTTTTGCAATGGCATCTAGTGCAATTCCATTTGTATAAGGCCAAGATGGTCCATCCCAAACACAAGAATTTCTTCCGCGTATTATCCCCATCCATCCACCTGCTGGGCAAAAGGCTGGACAATCTTTCGCAACGGTTGCAAATACCGATCCTGTTGCAAAATAATCGGCGGAGAATAGATAATCTAAGCCCCTTTCCTGATCTTCCCGGTTAATACCGGCCCAATACGGATAAATTCCTACAATGTTTTTCACCAATGCTTTTTCATCGGTTAAGTAGTGAAGGTCATAGTAGAAACCACTTTCTCCATCCCACATTTTATCATTTACTTCTTTTGCGATTGTTTCCGCTAACTTTGTATATTCATGCCACCCATCATCCCCAATTACTTTTAAAATTCTTGCGCATCCAAGAACATTTAAGTAATGATAGATGGTGCGGTCCACCCTCTTTAATGGAGTCATTGCACCTTCTGCTTTTGTATTCTGTGGATAATTGCTAAAATACCAGTAACTTGGTTGAAATTCTTTTCCTGTCCGCTGATGTCTTACCTCGACTTGCAAGGTATCATTTTCCGAACGATAAGCAGCCCTATTTCCTTCTACAAACCGCTTTAGTTTGGATGCAATCTCTTCAATAAATGCTTTATCTCCATCGAATAAATACTGCTGATATACGGCCCAGCCGATAAAATTTGAAAATGGACTCCCTTGGTGATCAACGAATGCCGAGTTTACTATGCCGTCTTCTCCTTGACAGTCAAAAAAACTTCGTATGATGTTATGTACCGTTTCTACATCATAGCTTAATTTTAAGTCTGTAAGCTGAAGCGGTGTTGATAAACAGATTAAGCGACAAAATTCCCATCCCTTCGGTTTCAATGGTTCCTTTGCTACTTTATGCCCTCTTCCCTCATACATGACTGTATTCTGTAAATAACCGAATTCTGGCTTCGAAATACAATTTCTCAAAATGTATAAACGATAATACCAGGTTTTATTTAATACGGCATCGCTACTGTTAAAAGACGGTACCGAATCAAAAAAGACTGATACTGCTTTCCATGGTTTCAACGATTTCGTATGGATCATCGGAATGATTGAAAAGCCTTTAATCTTTCTACTATTGCTTCCTCCGATTCTGTTTCTAAATTTCCTGCACTAGCAACAACTGCAAAGTAACTGTTTCATTTTCTCTTATTGTAATTGTATCAGACTTGATGCATTCATTCAACAGCTGCCCCAACCGCAAATCCGTGTGAAAGTTTCGGCGTTCTTAAAAATTTATGTCCAGCAATATTTGTAACCTCACAACTATCTGCATTTACCTGTAATGATAAGGTAATCGCTTCATTTGTTTTGTTTTTCCATGTTTGTATTGAGACAGCCATATCCTCTGCCGTTATAAACTTGATTTCACTTAATGCAATGGCATGATCCTCAAATTCTAAGGTTAACTTACTTGGAAACCACTGACACTCTGCTGTATCAAAATCAGGATTCGTACTGCATTTTACTTCATACAAAGAAGTAATATTACATTTATGTATAAAATCAATTCTACCCGTAAAACCTGGACGCCGTTCTAGATAATCAACAAATAAACGATTACCAGCAGGACCAAACAGTAATTTTCCTTGATAACATTTTAGACTTCGATTATGACTACTTAATTTCTTATCTATTGGCGGAATATAATAGTTTTTTACCTTCTCCATGATAGCTCCTTTTTATATAAACTCTTCCAACCATGAAATTACATGGGGGACAGATATTTCGTGTTTTCCATCAAATAATATACCCGCAAAGTTTTTTTGCGCATGCAACCTTACATACACCTGTTTTAGATGTGCGATTGCCTTTTCCGTGCCTTCTATGGGAAATCCCCTATCGTATTTCCCGTTCAAGACGAGTAAAGGTCTTGGTGCTACTAGGGACAATATCTGATAACTATTACCTACTTGATAAATACCGGGGATATAATTTTCTATGCAATGTTCTTTTCTTAAAATGCTGTCTTCGTAACTGTTCGGATAAGCAGCCAATGCGATTCTTTTTATTCTAGTGTCTAGCACACTTACCATAGTTCCAGTTAAAGCCCCTCCCGACACTCCAAATAGTGTCATATCCTCTGGAAGCTTTTCTGCTTGTACGAAGTCCATTGACTTTATTACCTGCAATACACGAACACCAATAATATTGAACCCGCACATGGATAATATCGTTGTATTCATAAAGCATCCGCTTTTTGCAGGTTCCCCTTTTACAAATTCATAATAACTCTCGCCAAACCCCATACATTCCGGCGCAACGACCGTATAACCTAACTTAGCAAGTGTTAGCGGTAACATAAAATGGTACCGTTCTTTGTCATTCCGTTTTATCAAAGCACCCATGATTCCCATATCATCATGTCCGTGTAAATATAAAATTGTTTTTCCATTTCCTTTATCTGGCTTTAATACATAAAGTGGAAATGGAAGTTTTTCAATTCCTTTGATTGTATACTTAATCCTCTCAAAGTCCTCATAACGCTCACGATCGACTTCTTCATAGTCCAAAGATTTTTCCCATTTCTGTTTTAATTCATTTAACCGTAGTGTATGAATCAGTCTATCTTTCATCGATTCTTGTACTTTATTTATTTCATCTTCCAAACAATTTAATAAATCTTGTTTTGATTTTGCTTCATTTATTAATGAAGAAAGAAAGGTATTTGTTGTGTACATCTACTACCTCCTATATAAAATTACGTAACTACTTCAAAAAAAGCATAAAACGTACTTTATCTACGCCGTCACCCTCATAACAAAACATCCACTGTTATCGTTTCGTTTTTTCTTTGATTGTTAAATTTTGTTAAATTTTATTTAATATTTTTCAATAATTTAGTTATTTTTAAGCAAATTATACTTGATTTACTCGTATCCGTCAACTTTTATTGGAAATATTTCACAATAACATCATAGGGTTATATTATCATTTACAGTTAACACAACTAATTTTTGGCAAGCCAAATGGAATCCTTTCCTAACTATACAAAAAGGGGAAAGGGCTTTCGACCATTTCCCCTCTAAAACTATTAACAATTATCGAGCTAAATAAGCGTCATAGCATTCTTGCCATGTAGAAATTAATGTATCTAATCCTAATAATTCTAACTGATCCACATATGCATCAAAGTTTGTAAGTGGTTCTTCCCCTGTGATGAATTTCCAACGCATTTCACTAATGTAAGCGGACATACCTTCTGTTGCAGCCTCTACCTCTTTACTCTGATCTGGAGTTAACTGTACTGGGTAAGGCATTTTGTATTCTTTTCCCTCTGCCCAAGTTTTACATGCTTGAATATATCCTTCTGATTTACTGGATAATACAAAGTCACTATACTGTCCGAAAGAAGGGAAGCTTACAATTGTACTATCTGCATATTTATACATGGTTGGCACTTTTGTATTGTAGTAATCAAATTCTTCGCTCATTTCTTCTTTAAGCACTTTTTTACCGTTTACTACATCATAACTTTCTCCCTCTACACCCCAGGTTAATAATGTAGAACCTTCTTCGGAGTATAAGAAATCAATTAAGAATGCAGCTGCATCAGGATTTTTACAGTTGGAAGTTATTACTGTTGTATCACGGCTAAATGAAGCAATATCCGAATAGCAGTACTGAGTGGAATCTGCTGTCTCCTTTGGCCAAGGTGCTGCTACGAATTCAGCTGTAGGTACTTTTTCTCTTAGTTTACTTAAATAAGAATCCGTTTCATCAAAGTGTGGAGCATCTGCCTTCCAAGCACCAGCTAAGTTATTAATAACACGTTCTTCTCTCGCTTCCATAGAAGTGTTCTCAAACATGTTGTAGATTAAGCCTTCTGTATACCATTTGTTCATTGTTTCTAAGTACTTTTTGTACTGATCTGTCGCATAACCATACACAACTTTACCATCTTCCCCAATTGTTAGGTCTGTTGTGATTCCGTATGCTGCCATAAAATATTTCCACCCGGAAGATGCCATACACATTGGCTCCTCATCTTGCTGTCCGTTACCGTTTGGATCTTGTGTCTTAAATGCTTTTAATACATCATACCATTCATCAATCGTTGTTGGAACTTCTTTACCAACTGCATCGAGCCAGTCTTTCCGAATACCTAAACCATAGGAAGACTTTGCCTGTCTATCTGCTTCGTCTGTTGTGTCATATAATTGACTAAAGAATGTGTATTCTCCTGTATCCAATTTAAGATCTTTTGCAATGGTAGGATTCTCTTCCAGTATTTTTTTGAAATTTGGCATATATTCATCAATTAAGTCGTTTACCTCGATACTAATGCCATCTTTTAGCATTGCAGAAAGTCTACCTGGATATCGTTCCATATTTTTTGCTGTAATAATATCTGGATATGTACCACCTGTCATCATAGGTGTATAGGAATCATCATTGGTTGCAACTTCAAATTCAATTGTAATATTCGTTGCTTCCTGGATTTTCTTAATGGATTCCATGTCATTCCATAAATGTTGATAGAATTCATCTTCTTTTCCTCTAACATACCATGTTAATGTTACAGGTTCTGGCCATTTTTCCAACTTTGAAACTTCTTCGGTAGAAGCTTCTGCAGTAGTACCAGCTTCGGTCCCCTCCTTTGTTCCTGCTGTTGTCTTGTCTGCATCAGTGTTTGCTTGCTTCCCGCATCCCCCAAAAACACTTGCTGCCATTACCGTTGCTAATGATAATGCTAACACTCTCTTCCTCATTTTGAAATCCTCCTTTAAATTAGGTAATGTATGTAAATTATATTTACATTCAACTAATTAATACACAAATGCATAGTTAAAGATAAGTAATGAAACACCATGAATAACCAATTACATACCTGTCAAACCAGATCGCTCGATACCTTCCATAAACTTTCTTTGTACAAAAGTATAAATAACTAACAGCGGCAGGATTACCAAAAATGTCGCTGCCATACATAACGCTTCATTTACAATAATAGACTCCCCAGCCATAACTTCTGCAGACTCATTCGTTATCTGATTCAACAATTCATACATTCCTGGTAAACGGCTTGGTAAGAACATTTTTGAAGTAGATTTTAAATAAATACGTGGCGCAAAGTAATCATTCCAATGCCATACGACCGATAAAACCGAAGCAACTAATACGGAACTTCTTGCCATAGGAATCATAATCTTTATAAAGATTTTAATCGGTCCGCAACCATCGATTCTTGCCGCCTCCTCCATTTCATAAGGCATTCCAGCAAAAAACTGCCTAAATAAGAAAATAAAGAAACCACCTCTTAAACCGAAGCCAACAAATGTTGGTACAATAAATGGTAAATAGGTATCAATCCAATGAACTTTCGAGAACATAATATACAAGGGGAAGATTAATACTTGTTCTGGAATTAACATAGATAAGATAACTCCAGCAAATAAAATACCTTTACCTCTAAAATTATAGCGGGCAAATCCGTAGCCAATAAAGGCACATCCTATTACATGTCCGATTGTAGCAACTACTGCCACAAAAAGGGAGTTGGCAAAATATCTTGGATATTGCAGCATCGTAAATGCTGTTTTAAAGTTTGACCATTCCAATGTACTTGGTATCCACTTTACAGTTATATTTTGTAAGTCAGCCTCCGATTTAAGAGCATCTGAAATCATTTTTATAAACGGATATAAAAATACAAAAGCCAGATCAAATAGCACTAAGTAAAGTATTAACTTTGGTATTGCTTTTTTTACCGTTCTTGGGGTAATATTTATTGCCCTTGGTTTTACTTTGTCATTAATCTTCTTCATAGCCTATCACCTTTCCCCAATATTGTAGACGCATCTCTTCATAATCAGCATCGCAATACCGCAAATCAAAAATGTAAATGCAAAGTAAACCCAACCCATAGCTGCACCTTCATTAAATCTTGCACCATTAAAATTACTGATAATCTGGGATAAGACTGCGTTATTTGAATCTGTAAATGAGTCAATCATTGTATAAATAAAATTCAACATAATAATTGGTGAAATAATTGGAAGGGTTATCTTCCAGAAATTTTCCCATGCCGTAGCACCATCACATTTTGCAGCTTCGTACAAAGAGCCTGGGATTCCTTGTAAGCCTGAAAGGAATAAAATAATCTGAACACCAGATTTCCACAATATAACGGTAATTCTACCTAATACATCTGCTACAATGGTACTAAATGTCGGTCCTAAAGAGTTCATCAAACTGCCCGTAAGCATGTTGTCCATCTGATTGGAAACTACATTTCCAATTCCAATTCCAAGAAGCTGATTCATAACATATCCAGATCCCAATAGTACAGGAATAAAAAATGTAGTTCTGAAAAAACCTCTCGCCCGAATCTTTTGATTGATTAAAATAGCAATAAACAAGGAGAATACTAATGTAATTGGCGTGTTAATTAACGTATCCTTTATTGCAGCTATAAACTTTGGAACATAAGTGGTATCAACAAATAGTATCTGTTTATAATGCTTAAATCCCGCCCACTCCATAACAAACCCTTTTAAGGTAACCATATCACTAACACTCAACCGCAATGAAACAAATAGTGGGTAAATAAAGAATAATATCGCACCCACGATCCAAGGTGAAACAAACATAAGACCTTCTAATGATCTGCGCCTTTGTAAAGTCATCTTATTTTTTTTACGATCCGTAGCTTTCATTTATTTCACCTCCTCAACAACGTAACTCATAGCGCCAACTTTTATATTATCGACTGTCACATCTTTCCCGTTATAGTTAACATAGATGCTCGTACCATTGGAGTAAGTAACTTTAATCACATCGTCTTTTATTTCTTCATGACTTTCGATTGTTTCATTCCATACACCTTGTAAGTTTTCCGAAAATTCTTTGTATACATCAATTAAACTTTCTCCCCATTCTGAATAACCCGATGTGAATAATTGGTTATATGAAGTATACATTAAATCTTCAGATCCATCGTGCGTTAATTCATAGTATGGCATATAACCCAATTCAACCCATTTTAACTTTTCTTTTTCCAAATCACTTGTTAAGTTTCCAGCCGTACCTGTGTAATTAACAATTCCATGGAATGCGATTTGATAGAACGGAACCGCCTTGGTTGTAAGCTGAAATCCTGTATCTGACATAGGAATATCCGTCACTTTATCCACATATGGAATTACATACACATTACCACCTTGCACCGACGACTGTTGAAATGTATCATTTAATTTGGTAATCATTTCGGAATATACTTCAATCGCATCCGCTGCTGTTTCATAATTGGTAGAGTTATAATTATAAACTACATTGCTACCAATGTTCGCTAACTGGATCCCTCCCAAATTATACTTCTCTGCTTTTTTCATAAAGCTTTCAAAATTTTCTTTTATAGCAAATGGTGCTAGTAAAAATGTACTCTCGTCATAATCTGTTAAAATCGCTTTATTTCCTAAGTATACAACATCATTTCTCTTTGAAAATCCGCCATATTTACTTTGTGCTTCTACCATATCCACAATTAAGGATAAATTAATATCATTCTCTGATGCATAGTTGGCCAGGTTGTTTAATCCTTTCGTACCGCCAAGTTTCGAATTTGGTGGAAATTGAACCGGTTGGGAACCGTATCCATTTTTCATCCAACCTTTTAGCTGTACATCAATTGCGCTTACACCGGATTCCTTTAAGGATTCTAATATGGATTTTGCTTCGCTAAATGTTGTTACCGGCTTGAAAACATCAAATAACATTCCTCGTTCCTTAATTCCCATAAATAAATCAACGGAAACTTTGACGTCATCCTCTTGTTTCTTTGTTACCCCTTCATTTTCCATTAAATATTCGCGGTACTTTACTGCCATATCACTATAAGAATTTTTATTTTCATCTAAGAAAATATAAGTAATGCTTCGATCCTCTTTGATGTAATCACGATCAAAAATGGAAACGGACTGGTCGGTAACACGCTGATCATTAAAACTTCTTCGGTAAATAAATTCAATTTAAACTATTAACGGAACGACCGCATTGGTCGGTAATAACTTAATCTGTGATGCCTCTGCTCCACCGGTAATTACAGCCAATACCCCTTCTTCCTCGATAGCAGCACCAAATACTGGAAGCATAACGATAGGGTCTTCTTGTGCCCATGTTTCTAACATACCTTCATAGTTCTTTAGATTTCCATATACATTCAAGGACATTTCACTTTCCCCAAAATGAACGGAATCTTTAAAATCCATAATTGCGCCGCTTCCATCTGGATAAAAGTAGAAACCATCAATGTCATCCGGTGCTCCTAAAAAGTATGGTAAAAGACGTATGCTAGTCATAGCATATTGCCCATATTCCTCAAAATCATTGTCAGGAATTGTTACGACCAAATTTCCATCTACTAGTTTAAATTCAATGGCCAGCTTAATTTCTGGCAATTTTAAGTCATAGTAAATTTTTACACCATTTTCAATTTCCTCTACCGTTGTGTCGTACTCTAACTCTGCTAAGGAGGAAGACATAACTGCTCCATATCCTTTATCAAGATTTGTATAGTTGATCACAAAAAGTGATCTGATCTTTTTTTGAAAGTTTGGATTTAAGGTAGAGATATCAAATGTTTCATCAGAAATACTACTTTCCCAAACCATTCCTGTTTCTTTGTCAACAACTTCTATTTGTGAACATAAGTCATCAATCCAAAGTTCCAACTGACTATCTTCTGCTACCTTCTTATACGAACCGTTCTCCGCTGGTGCAGCCATAACTCCTTGTACGCAAAGAAGAGTAAACATAGATACTAAAAGGATCGTCCTTAATATTTTTTTTCCGTTCATCTCTTTTCCCTCCTTTAGTACAACATCTTATATCGAATCTCTGTCATTACTTCACCTACGAAACTTACAAATCTCATTGTTAATGCAGCAAACAAGGCAATCGTTGCCCACAGCATTACCATAGTAAATAAAGTTAACAGGATAATTCCAATGGTCTTTTTTATTGAATAATGATTCATTACCTTTAAACTAATTAGTAGTAAGGCTATAACCCATATAATCGAGAACATGGAAATATTCGTATATAATGCACCAGAACTCGTATCCATAAGATGGGTTGCAATGGTTAATGGAACATTAATAATTATGTAGGGAATGAGGGCGTAACCCATTGCCATCATGGATTCATGAAAAAGTACCTCCCCATCCAAAATCGTTGTTATCGCATAGGAAGCAATGACCCATGATAATAATGGTACAAAAATAACTGCACATTCCATTAATAAATTTGCCTTTTTCACATCCACAGTTGCTAGAGGATAGTGGGTAAAGTAAATCTGGAAAATACGTACTGCTATCGTTGCTAAAGCTAATATACAAACTGGCGTGTAGCGAAAGGAGGAGGTCCTATCTTTCTGCATGTACTGAAAAGCGACTACCGGATGAAAAAGCATCACTATACCAAGTTTAAATAGTTTCATTGGATATCTCCTTTCATTTCTATTTCATAACACCACTTGTCAGATCGACGTTTTGTAATAACAAATAATTTACCGAAACCATAAATAATAATAACTACGACAAGCATGATTGGCCCAAAGTAGTCTCGGAAAAATTCATGACGATTTTTGGCAAAACTTTTTGAATATCCTTCGGTATCCTCTCCTAGCTTATATTCCTTCATAGATTCTTTGTATTCCCCATTTTTGTATGCAATTTTACCGATTCCCTTATGTGCTAAAGAATAATTGGAGTCTAATTCCAGAACCCGATTCCAGCATTCCAACTCTTTGTCATACTCTCCTGCTTTTTGATAAATAATAGCCTGATGAACGGTCTTTATAAAACTTGTAGGCTTAAATATTTTAATGGCACCAGTGGAATAATCTAACACATATAAGTTATCTTCGGAATCCGATGCCAATCCAACTGGAACCTGAAATAATTCTTTGCTATCACCAATTCCACCAAAGCTTGTTAATAAATTTCCATCTTGGTCATATTGATATACCATACCCGTCCATTTATCGATTACGGATACAACTCCCGAATCAAAAACAGTAATATCGGAAAAGGTTGGCTTCATTGGCGTTTGTCCATCTTTTTGAATGGTATAGCCAAATGCTTTACTAACAAAAGTATTCTCGCCAACAGAATTTAAACGACGAATTTGACCCGAAGTACCACTTGCTAAAACACCGTATATGGATCCATCGCTGGCAATCATAACATTCTTGTACGAGGTTGGAGCTAATTTAACGGTACGTTCTATCTGTTCTTTCGTACCGAAGGTACGAATTAAAAATCGCTTTAAACTAAATCCTACTTCTGCTGCCCCCATATAACCTTGGAAATTGTTACTTCCATCAATTCTTAATAGGTTTGCACCCTTTAATGCGAAAATATAACCCATATTGTTGACAAATATTTTTTCAACATCAAATGTAAAATTTGTTTCTAACAAAGAAGACTCTGGTTTTGTATATTCTTTTCTAGTACTGCCATCGCTTTCTACTACAACAATACGTAAATTTCCCGTATCAGCAATCCAGATACTACCGTCATCGCTTACAAAAACTCCTTTCGGAGTTTTTAAAGCTTTGTCCAATACTTCTTTTATTTCTAGTAATACCTCACCTTGTTGATTTATCTTTAACACACGGTTATTTCCCGTATCGGCCACATAAATGTAACCGTCTTTATCAATAAAGATATCTTCTGGGTGACTTAAGAATCCATACTCATCAAAATTCTTAATGGATGCTTTTACTTCGTAGGCAGCAGGGATTGGAATTAACTTTCCTGATGTATCTACGGTGTAATTATTCGAATTTGCACTTGCAGTTGTACCGATTAAGTTAGTGATTAATATCACCATCATACAACACAAGGCAATTCTACGTTTCCCATTCTTCCTCATGTCAGTCCTCCTTAACTCTTTATACCGGAATAAGTCATTGTTTGCATTACGCGACCTCTCATGACTGTGTACACAATTATGGTTGGCAGAGTCGTTAACAGTGACGCCGCTCCGACCGCTCCACTACGAGATACAACACCAGCTCCACCAGCTAGCGTTTGTAATGCCAACGGAAGTGTCTTCATCTGTACACTTGTAATGTAAACAAGTGGTGAGAAGGAATCGTTCCAGTTGCTGACAAATGAGAATACGGCTAACGTACTCCATGCTGGCTTTAATAACGGTAATGCAATTTTAAAGAATACGGTCAATTCATTTGCACCGTCAATTCTTGCTGCTTCTAATAAAGAATCTGGAAGCTGTTCACAGAACTGTTTAACCAAGAAAAAGTTATAGGCAACCGCAATCTTTGGTATAATTAACGCGGAATAGGAATTCATTAATCCCATTCCACTAACTATCATATAGTTAGGTATCTGTGTTACGTGACCAGAGAACATCAAACCGGCTAAGACGATAGCAAATAGCGCATTTGCTCCATAAGGCTTATGCTTAACAAGTCCGTATGCACCTAAACAAGATACAACGACACTTAATGATACCGATACCAGAGTAATCCAAACACTATTGAAGATGTATCTCGTAAATGGTACGGTAGAAGCGCTTAAGGATGTTAATAAGTCTGTAAAGTTCTTCATGGTTGGTCGACGAACTATTATTCGAGGTGGGTATATGAATAACTCTTCTAATGGCATGAAAGCTCGGTTAATCATTGCTACTAATGGGAATGCAGTAAAAATAAGGAGTGCTGCAAGTAATACCCCAAATATAAATTTTGTAAATGTCATTCTTCGAATAAATGATTTTACTGCGTTTGGAAATAATTTTAATCTTACTGATAATGATGCTTCCACTTTTACACCTCCATATTAGTCGTCTGATCGGAATATTCTCATACATACACGCCCCATTGTAAATGTCAATACGAATAAGAACATCGCAATTGCTGACGCATAACCCATGTTAAATCTGGTAAACGCATAATCATACAAATGGGCAACAATCGTATGCGCGGAATAGTTTGGTGATGGGAATCCTGCTACCGCAGTTACGACATCAAATACGGCAAAGGAACTTACAACCGAGTTAATTGCACCAAACAGTAACTGGGGTTTCATAAGTGGTAGCGTAATGTAGAACAATTGTTGCCATGGATTTCTTATACCATCAACCTTCCCCGCTTCATACATTTCTGGGTCAATATTTTGAAGACCTGCCAAGAATACTAGGAATCCTGTCCCCATACTCATCCAAGCAGAGATAATTACAACGACTATCATGATCCAACTAGCATCTTTTGTAAAAAGGATTGGATCTTGAATCAAGCCAATTTCTAATAAAAAGTGGTTGATATAACCCATTCGGTCACCAGCAAACATGACCCCCCAAATAACTGACATTGCTGTTCCACCGGTAAGGGATGGTGCATAAAATGCAATGCTAACAATCCCCTTCCTTTTTTCATTAAACTAATAATCCATGCCATGAGAAATGACATAAAATATCCGAGAGGACCAATCACTAATGCAAATACCATCGTATTTTGAATTGCCGTAATAAACACATCATCTTCTAGTAGTAATAACTTATAGTTTGTTAACCCAATAAAAGATGGGGTTTGAATCATATTATAATTTGTCAAGCTTATTCCCATGGAAACTCCAACAGGAAATACGGTAAATATTAAAAATAAAATCAAAAATGGTAACAAAAAGCAATATCCCATAAGGCTTTTACGGAACCAGCGAAGCCGACGTACCTTTTTTGCACTTGCATCTACCGCCTCAATCTGGTGCACATTTGCTTTTGCCTTTCCCTTCATCTTCATACCCCCCACTTAGTCGTCATAGGTAAAGCCATACTCTTCATGCTTCGTCCTTAACTCTTTATTGATATCCACTACTGCCTCTTCCAAAGCGTCCCTCGGATTCTGATTTTCTACAACAACACGGTTCCATGCATTTACCAAATGCCTTGTTGTAAAATAACCACCTAATACAATTGGCTGTTCCTGTGCAAGAGACATCTGCTCCTTAATAATTTTTAAATCATCCTGATCCCAAGGAAGACTTTCAAAAGCTTCGATATTTGCTGTATTCCATCTAGCCCCAGTACCCAATGCAGCTTCTACTTCTCGCCCGAATTTAACCTGTGTATCGGTACTCATCCACCACTTCATAAATTCCCATGCCTTATCTTGTTTATCAGACTGCTCCATTATGACACAAGCCGAAGTGGAAATACCTCCAACACTTCGATCAATTGTACCATCTTCCTTCGCCGTACCTAGCATAGGTGCAATCCCCCAGCGACCGAATAACTCTGGTGCTGCATTTAAAAATTTCAAGTAGGTAGCATATTCTCCGACACCGATCGGTGATTGACCAGTTCGCATTCTTGTAAAGAAGTTTGCTTCTGCGTCAAGGCCATAGTTTGTATATAACTGTGTCCACTGTTCAAAGGCCGAGAATGCAGCAGCATCGTCAAGTGCACTCTTCATACCATCTTCTGTATAATACCCCCCACCATTTTGCGCTAATAGCATTGTCATACCTCTTAAAGAGGATGGTGAATTCGATGCAGCAGCACTATCCACTGGGAAGGAAAAACTTAAGTTATTTTCATATAATTTTGGTAAGGTATTCTGGTATAGCTCGTCCCAAGTGGTAGGAATGTCCAATCCCAGTTCAGACATAATGTCTTTTCGGTAAATTAAAACGGTAAAATCCATCGTCTCTGGGAGGGCATATACCCCATCTTTGTATGTATAAGGAGTAAACATTGTCTCATAAAATTGGGACTTTACTTCTTCAAAATCATCAAATTTAGAAATATCCACTACCGCATCACGGAAAGCAAACTCTGCCGGGCTAGAATAATCTACACCTAATGCTACGTCTGGTGCTTCTCCTGAGTTAATGGAAAGCATTAACATACTAACACTACCTGCATTTAACTGGCCGGAAGGAATAATATTGACATTTACTTCAATACCAGTTTCCTTTGTAAAATCTTCATCGACAAGATCCTTTAAGATTTCGCCCCACTCTGTTCCTCTTGCAATCCAAACATCAATGATATTGTCATCATCCTCCGATTTCTGGTTTCCGATACTATCATAATTTTTTGTAAAGGAAGAGACGAAGTTGGCACAAGTTACCCATACCTTTTCAAAAAAGTTTGCCGTTTGAATTTTTATATCATCATCTGGTTGTGCAATTTCAAAATAATCAATTCGTAGAGGCATATCCGCCATTTCGAGTAAATACGAGCCTAAATTTGTCTGCATTTCTGTTAAATCGGCAAATGATTTGATTACTCGTTCCGTATCTTCTGCAAAAGAACGAAGTTTTGCAATAATATCACGGTAATTTTTCTCCATTGTTGTTGTTACATTTGAAATATCTTTAAAAATATCAGCACAGCTTTCTAAACCATCTGCCACATAGGTCAATTCATCTGATAATTCTGGCATGGTACGATATAAGTTGTACTCATAGTTTACATCAGGATTGCTACCCGTAATTTTTGTTAATTTACGCACTACTTCTGACAAATATTCAATGTAGTGCATCGTACCGTTTACAACATCTTTAATACGACCTATTTTAACTGTCATTGTAATGGAATGGGTTCCTGGTTCAAAATAGAACAAATATGGTTCATCGTTTTCATCTTCGATGGAATAAGCATCCCAACCTTCGTTATATTCAAACATATATTCCTGTAATTCTTTAAAAGGAATTTCTCCATCAATGGCAATGCTACGGTAGGAAGGCATACCTTCATTAAAACTCTGCTTCCCTTTGAAATTAATTCGATATAACCCGGCCTCTTGTACCTCAAATTCCCAAGTGATGCTCTGATTTCCTTCTGACCATCTCGAACCTCCTATTACATTTAAAACTCGTCTCGTTAACGAGGATGGTTGACATTTTGGATCACTTTCACTCTCTCTTCGTATTGTGGAAGCATTCCTCCATGCGGTTTCTTCCGCTTGGAATTTAATAGGTTCATCAATATTTGCTTCTTTATATCCTGCAGCCTCATACTGTTTCTTTACTTCTTCATAAGTTGGAAGTTCTACCGGGGCCTGAATAACGACTTTACCAAGATAAAACGGTTGATCCACATAGCCAATATTTAATGTATGGCTACCTTTTGTTAAGTAAAAAAGTAATGGTTCTGCATAATATCCTTTGCTATCAAAGAGTGCACTGTTTTGCCATGTTGGAATTTCAACGATAGAAGGCCACACTTCATCTCCAATGGCGTTTACAGTTACTTCTCCTTCTTCTTCATAATAACGATATAAACTGATATTATTTGCTTCCTGGAATGGAACCTCTCCATCAATGGAAAAAGATCTTTGAATTTTTGCTCCATTTCCTCCATCTGATTGATAGTCCACATAAATTTCATACAATCCATCTTCTTCTACATCAAACGTCCATTCAATGGATTGATTTTCCTTCGATGTTTCAATTGATTTTCCTTCATAACCATCTAGATTTGACACTAAATAAGATGATAGGTCACCTTTGCCTAATGTTGCATCTTCCGGAAGTAATTCGATTTTGCTTCCTTCCGGCGCATTCTTAAACCCACTCTTTTCGTACTGCCCCAATACATCTGCATAAGTTAATTCTTCTGTAAAGTCCGATATAGTTGTTGTTTTCACAGCATTTTCCGTCGTTTGCTCTAACGTTTGATTGGTTTCTGCTGGCTCGGCTTTTACATCTAGGCGAATGCTTGATGATATCGCTATCGTAGCAGATAACAGTAAGCAACTTAACTGCCTGATACTTCTTCCCATACCTATTCTCCTCCTAAAATAATTTGTTGTATATTGACTTTATATCTTCAGCACATAACACCTTCGGGTTTTTAGATAAAAGCCTTTCAACCGTTAAGGCATTACGTATCAACAAATCGAGGTCTTCTTTCTGCACATGAAACGCTTCTAATCTAGAAGGAATTTGGAGTCTTTTCGTTAAGTCACGCAAATAGGTGATAAAACACTCCGGCAGATTTTCTTCTTCATACTCCTCAAAATTATCAACGACTATTTTTGCCAAGGTTGTGAATTTTTCCTGGCAACAATCAAGGTTTTCTTCCATCACATGTGGTAAAAGCATTGCATTTGCTACACCATGCGGAATGCGAAATTTTCCACCAAGCGGATAAGATAAGGCGTGCACTGCCACAGTTGATGAGGAGCACAAACATAATCCAGCATAAAAGGCACCTAATTGCATATTTTCTCGCGCCTTTAAATTTGTTCCATCGATATATGCATTTTCTATATTTTGTGAAATAAGTTCAATTGCTTTTAAAGCAAACATATCCGATATTGGATTACTAAGCTTTGATATGTAAGCTTCAATTGCATGACAGAATGCATCCAATCCAGTGCTCGCCGTTAACTTTGAACTCAAACCAACAGTTGTGGTCGGATCTAAAATCACATAGTCTGTTAAGAATTTATCGGAAACAATTCCCTCTTTAATTTGTTTCTCTGGAAAATAAAAAATTGCATTGGGTGTCACTTCTGCACCTGTTCCAGCAGTAGTTGGAATCATTACCATAGGTTGTGCATCCTTCTTTAATGCACCGACATTATGAATATCAGCAATATAGTCTGGATTTGCTGCTGCCGTTGCCACTACCTTCGTAACATCCATGACACTTCCCCCACCGACGCCTAAGTAACAGTCGGCTTTCATTTGCACTCCCTTATGATAGCAAGCGACCAAATCATCTACACTGGGCTCTGCAGGTATTGTAGCAATTACTTCGTATGGTACATTCGTTTCTTTAAGAACCTTTATAATATTTTCAACAATACCGCTTTTATAAACGCCCTGATCGGTAAATAGACAGATCTGTTTTGCATGGTTATCTTCAATAATTGTTTTTAATTGCTTTATACTATCAACACCACAAAATACTTTTTTCGGAAAACTTATTTTATATTGTTCTGCATTCAACCCCATCTTTAAGCTCTACCTTTTACAAGATTTTCTAACACTTTTTTCAACTTTTCTTCCATTGCACTATCCTCAATTGCAAATGGACTCTTTACAGGTCCAACGTTATAACCCATTAATTTTACTGCTAACTTAACTATGGAATTAGGATTGTATCCTTCAAAACAATCGCGGATTTTATTCACACTCATTTGAAGCGCTCTTGCTTTCTCCCAATTACCATTTTTGTACTCCTGATAAATCCCTACCATAGTGTCGGGAATTATATTTGATAAACCGGAAATCCCTCCATTACCACCAGCTGCGAGTGTCCATAAGATTAAAGCATCATTTCCACATAGTACGATAAAATCATCCCTCGTTTCTTCTATATAGCGAAGTGTATTGGCAAAATTTCCGCTACTATCTTTTATTCCAACAATATTTGGATGATCTTGTAAGCGTACCAATGTTTTATAATCGATATTCACCCCAGTTCTAGCCGGTATATTATATAAGATAATTGGTATATCACACTGATCTGCAACCGTAGAAAAATGTTGATACAACCCGGACTGTGATATTCCAGCAAAATAAGGTGAAATAATTGATACTGCCGATACACCCGCACTTTTGGCATACTTTGTTAATTCGACCGTTTCTTTCGTTGTCGTACACCCAGTTCCTGCCAGAACTGGTATCCGTCCTGCAACTTCCTCTACGGTTACCTCTATGATTTGTTTTTTCTCTTCGTTGGTAAACGCATAAAATTCCCCGTTTGTCCCGAGACAAAAAATTGCAGCAACGCCAGCATCAATCTGTCGATTAATCTGTCTTCTTAGCTCATCCTCATTTAAAGTTTCATCCTCATTTAAAGGTGTGATAATTGCCGATACGATCCCGTTTAATTTCATCCGCCTCACTCTTTCATTAAATTTCTCGTTAATATTCCACGATTACTCGCTTTTTTTCCCTACACTTCCTACATTCGCCAACAATACCGCATATTCTATTGCATTGAGTAAACTAAGTTCATTTGCTTGTCCACTTCCCGCTTGATCGAAGGCAGTCCCATGATCCACAGAAGTCCGGATAATTGGTAAGCCCAACGTTATATTTACGCCCGCCACTGCATCCCATTTTTTTTCTTCCCGATTGTAGTTAAAACCAATCACTTTTAAGGGGATATGTCCCTGGTCGTGATACATTGCCACTACTATGTCATACCATCCACCGCGACATTTTGAAAACACAGTATCTGGGGGAACTGGCCCATCTACCAGTATGCCTTCTGCTTGCGCCACTTGAATTGCTGGAATAATTTCTTCAATTTCCTCTGTTCCAAACATACCATTTTCCCCCGAATGAGGGTTTAATCCTGCCACCGCGATACGTGGTTGCGCAATTCCCAAATCTTTACATGCCTTGTCTGCAATATGTATTACTTCCAGTATTCGTTCTTTCTTCACCCTATCACACGCCTCACGCAGAGAAACATGTGTGGATACATGAACGACTCGAACATTATCGTGTGCTAGCATCATGGTGAACTTTTTTGTATTTGTAAATTCCGCATAAATTTCTGTATGCCCTGAATAATGGTAACCAGCTAAATTAATCGCTTCCTTATTAATTGCATTCGTTACCGTTGCATCTACCTTCCCATCCATTGCTAGTTCAATTACCTTTTTTACATATGCAAAACCTGCTCTACCAGCCTCCTTAGAAATTTCGCCTTGGTGAAACGAATTTATATCCTCGATACATTTTAAATCAATGACATTTAATATACCTTTCGTATAAATTGCTTCTGACGGACTTTCGATAATATTTATTTCCATCGTTGGTATTCGTGGTAGTTCCATCACTTTTTTCAAAACGGAAACATCTCCCACCACAATAGGTTTGCAAGATTCATATAGTTTTTCCTGCTGTAAAGCTTTAATTGTTATCTCTGGTCCAATTCCGGCCGGGTCTCCCATTGTAATACCTATGATTGGTCTCGTATCTAACACTTTTTTCATATCCTTTCGCTACATATTTCATCCCACAATTCAACAAGTAACTCTTTATTTCCAAATCCACCAGACTTTGATATCACCCATCTTTTTTTATTTTCTATATACAGTTCAGATAAGACTAATCCTGGTTTTATTTCTGATATTGGAATTATTTCATCACAATGCATACATTCAAAAAACTCTAATAGTGTATCTCCGCCAACAATCAAAACCGTATTATCTACATTACAATCCAGAAGATTTTTCATGATTTTCCCCATTAGATTGCCAACTTCAACCCTAGCTAATTTAAGTCCTTGCTTTTCCCCCTCTGTCATTTTCTTTATATTTTCGGTAGTCGTGTCTAAAATACAACTTCTTTCTCGCGTATAGTAATACTTCAAACGATTAATCCACTTTTTGCCTGCACTGGATTCTAAGTATCCCTCTCTTAAATGCTTCCCTGGATTAATTGTCATACGATAAAAACCATGCTCTTGTGCAAAATCAAGTTGTTCTTTCGAAATGACATTTACGCTACCGCAAGCAACAAATAAACGTTTCGGCAATTGGTAACTTTCTTTTCTGTTTTTCGTAATCCTAAAACATCCAATAGAACAGTTGCAAAACCTGCGCAGCCAGCTGAAATCGCTAACCGATTGTTTTCATGCAAGTAATTTGCTATTTTCCTTAAGTCATCCTCTGTTTCACCATCGAAAACACCGATTTTTTCTTTTTCTATTTTTGAGTAACTACAATCTGCCTTAATTACTTCTACATCGATATCATAGCTTTTAAATAAATCTGGTATATAGGATATATGTACTGGTTCGAAAGGATCACTCCCATATACACTATCTTGTAAGCGCAATCCATCAATATAGTGAATGCCATTACGGGTTATCCGGTTCATTTCCGGAAAAGCTGGAACAAATGGTAAAAAGTTTTCACCACTTGCATAGAGCATAGCTACCAACTCGCTTTCCACATTACCTCGTAATCCAGAATCTGTTTTCTTATATATATGGGGGACTCCATACTCCTTCGCCTTTGCAACGACGCTTCTTATAATTTCATATGCTATAGAAGCCTCTAAATGCCTGCTTTCTACATTCAAAACTAAAACCTCAACACCTTCGCAATCAGCCTTATAAAAATCCAACTCTTTTTTTACTATTACTTTTGTGATTGCACCACATTCCGCATAGCGTACACCGGTATCCAATGCACCTGTAAAATCATCTGCTATAATCAGAAGTTTTAACATTATATTTACCTACGCCTCTCTGACTTGCATTATTTTGAAACACCTGATTATATTTCAATTCTTAATCAACTTTCTTTTGTTTAATATTAATACATTTTTATAAAAAAGTCAATAAATTGTATCACTTTTCAACAGGTAATACTGTTTCTATTTGAAACATCTTCTATTTAATATTGTTTTTTTGCGTTTTGTATTATATAATGTCTTACATTGAAGCATAAGAAATAATTTCTTAACAACTTTTGATTATAATTATAGAAAGGTATGAAGTTCATGGATCGAAAAATCAGAATATTGGGCATTGCCCCTTATGAGAGTTTGAAAACGAATATGGAGAAAATTGCAGAACACAGAGACAACATTGAACTAACTTGTTTTGTTGGAAATTTAGACGAGGGCGATCTTATTGCACAAAGATATACCGATACTGACTTTGATGTTATTATTTCTAGAGGTGGTACTGCCGAATTAATTCAACAGCACACAACCTTACCAGTGATTAATATTCCTCTTTCCGTTTATGACACGTTACGTGCAATAAAATTATCCGAACATTACACAAATAAACATGCAATTGTGGGCTTTCCCAGTATTACTCAAAATGCTCATTTTCTCTGTGAGATGTTTCAATATGATATTGACATCTACACATTACATGATCATTCCGAAGTACATAAAACTTTAGCAATATTAAAAAGCAAAGGTTACCAGATGATTTTATGTGATATGATTACAGACTCTCTTGCTAAACAATACGACCTTTCCTCTATATTAATAACTTCAGGTGTAGAAAGTATTGAACTCGCCTTTGATCAAGCCATTGAAGCTTATCATATACACCAAAACCTAACTCAAAAAGTGGATTTACTATCCGGTATTTTAAATAAATTGCCTTCTTCCGTATATGTTTATAACGATTCACATGATTTAATTTATCGCAACATCCCGTCAGCAGGCAATTTAGGTACTTTAACCGATCTGTCTGACAAACTAGCCAACTATATTGACACTATCTTATTAGAAGGAAATAAAAATTTCACAATCCAATTGGACCAACACTTGCTTGATATTACTGGAACTTCCTATAAACAATACCATCAAAATTATATTCTCTTTTTTATACAAGTAAAAAAGAATGTAATTTCATTAACCGATAACGGCATCCACTATTTAACAAAAGAAAATGCTGATCGATCTTATGATTATTTTTATAGTATAACAAGTTCAAACACCTCGTTGCGTACAATCTGGGATACCTATAAAAAAGCAAGCGATCCGATTGTCATTATCAGTGAAGAAGGGATTGATCAATTACAATTCGCTCTTATGTATTTACAAGGCGAATTTCAAAACTCTTCTTTCCTTGACATTGACTGCGCAGAGCTAAACGAACAAGGTTGGACCTTTTTAAAAGATAAGCTACATTCCCCATTAAACACTCAAAACAAAACTATCTTTTTCCGTAATATTGATACACTTTCTACTGAATCTTTTACTAGTTTAAAAAATATCATTAAGTTTTGGAAACTATGCGAGTACAACCAGCTACTCTTTGCATTTAATTGTACCCAAAACAATGAAGTATCGGAGTATTGCAATCAAATCGCCGATGGTTTTACTTGCTTAACACTTAATATACCTTCGCTGCGTGAACAAATCCGTGATATACCAAATTTGTCCAGCCTGTATATTAGCCATTTAAATATGCAACTCGGTAAAGAAATCTCTGGTTTTGAGCCAGGTGCCTTAGATATCCTTACCTCGTATCAGTGGCCTGGTAACTACAATCAATTTCGAAGAGTCCTAACCGAACTAGCGAGCATTACAACCTCCCTCTACATAAAAACTGAGGATGTCAAAAAAATTCTTCAAAAAGAACATAGACAAGAAGTCAAGAACCCACCCTTTGCTTCCTCCTTTGATTTATCTAGAACGTTGGAAGAAATTAATTTGGATATACTCCAGCAAGTTTTATATGAAGAAGGCGGAAATCAAAGTAGCACTGCAAAACGGCTAGGAATAAGCCGCAGTATCTATGTATGTTAAAAAATTAGATACTCCCGTTTATAAATAAAACAAATAACTAATTGCTTATATTTAACAACCTCTAATTAGTATATTTTACACAAGACAAATTGTCAACTTATTCCATTTATTTATCGATTTTTTTTACACTATAATACTAAACCACTTCGTATATTGACACATTGTTGCATTTTATGTTTCTCTCAAGTAAATATACCAGCACAATGTTACAAAACAGAAAAAGTAGCAGGATGATCACCATCCTGCTACTTTTTAAATTTCTAGCAATACACTTACCCCATTTTGCTCGATTTCAACCGAACCTTCATATATCTGTTTTGTCATAAAATCACGCACCCTATATGGTAAACCAACGTCTACCGAATGCTTCGCAAAATTAAATACAAAGTATACGCTTTTTTCATTCATTGTGCGTCTAACTACCTCAACCTCATCTGGAACCAAGAGTGGATTACGACTGATATCATGTTCCTCACATAACTGTATGAAGAATTGTTTCCAAACAAAATCATTCAAATCCGTACCTACATAGTAAGTCCCTCCCTTCCCATAGGGGTGGGATGATACGGCAGCAGCGCCTTCTTTATAGCCTTCTGTGTAGTAGCCAATCATTTTTGCTTTTCCACTAATGAGTTCGCTCCACATACCGTCTTTGCATTCTACCTCTTTTTTTCCTAACTGCATTTTTAAATTTGTCTGATTTCCTGTAAATACCGGTTCTACTTCTTCTACCGTAATTCCAAATAACTCATTTAAACCTGCCGGCAAACTTTCGGTGTAACCAACATTGTCTTCATTTTTAACACTCGTTAAAAAGGTAGCTACGACTATACCTCCCTCCCGCACATAGCGATCCAATTTTCTCCTCTTATTGGCTGGTACTAAAAATGCTGCAGGTAAAATCACCATCTTATATTTCGACCAATCTTGATCCAATGATACCACATCTGCATTAACACCAATTTTCTCCAAATTTCTATATATACGACCACAATAGTCAATATAGTGAAAGGCTGGATCATTTACAGGCTTAATCCGTAACGCCCAGTGGGAATCATAATCCATACATATCGCTACTTCCTTAGAAAATTGTGCATCTGCCAAAACCTCTAGCCGCTTTAACATAGAAGCAGTTTCTTTCATTTCAAAATAACGCCTTCTTGGGATTCCATCCATATCTACAATGGCATAATTTAATTGTTCCGCACCAAATGGGAAGCTTCTAAACTGAAAATGTAACATCATATCTGCACCATGAGCGAAGGATTGGATGACTGCTTGTTTTAATGCCCCAGGATTTGGTTGTAATCGTCCTGATCCACTTAACCGATGTCCCCCACCAGACATAAACTCTAATACCCAAAATGGCTTTCCTTGTTTTACACCTCGGGCAAATGCATATGGAAAAGAATCCACTTGCGCATCTCTTAAACTCGGATAGTAATCAAAGGCATAGCAATCCAGTTCTTTTGTACTATCAAAGTAATTAATACTATTGGTAGCCAACCCTGTTGCATTTGTTGTAATGGGTTGAATCGTATATGTTTTCAGAATATGCAGGTGTATATTTTGAAATGCTGTGTGGCTTACACGTGAAAACCGTTCAAACTCTAAACAAATGGTCGGATTTTCATAAAATGCATGAATCTGTTGCTGGGCACCTACTTCAATTGTATTAACTGGAGGCTGTATCTGTGAGAATTTTGTATATTCCTGAGACCAAAATATCCCGCCACTTCTTTTATTTAATTGATCAATGGTTTCATACTTATTTTCCAACCAATTTTGAAACTTCCTTGTACACGTTGGACAGCAACAGCGCCCCGTTCCTTCCTGTGCTGGTTCATTATCAATTTGATATCCAATGACATAAGGATTTGCTCCAAAGGCCTTTCCGATTTCTTCTGTGATGTTGGCACAGTATTCACGATACTTTTCGTTATTATAACAATAATGTCTTCTTCCCCCAAAAGGTCTACGAATTCTGCGATTATCCATGTATAATATATCTGGATATTTTTCTATCATCCAGGCTGGTGGACACGCAGTGGGCGTGCAAATTATTGAATGAATTCCTGCTTCTCCGAGCCGATTTACCACTTCTAACAACCATTCAAAATGATATTCCCCTTCAACCGGTTCCATTTTACACCAGGCAAATTCACCCATTCGTACCGTATTTATACCGGATTCAATCAATAATTGTATGTCATGTTCCAGATCATTTTCATTTTTATGTTCTGGATAATAAGATACTCCATATAACATGATCGTCCTATCCTTTCTTATTCTTTCCCCGTAAAATAAACTTCCAGTTCGTCTTTTTCTTTTACCGTCTGTTCCAATGTCAATTTTATAATTGTATCAACTTCCTCTTCCAATTGTTCCGGCAACAGAATCTTAATGCCATTTTTATCCGCCCCCGCTTCCACAACGTACTCGTAAGAAACAGTTCCATCATAGTTTGTGCAGGATATGATATTGGAATCGACGCCATACAAAATCTTTCCTTTGAATTTTTCTCGATCCAAAACATGCACATAAATAATATTATGATGGTAGGTTGTACCAAAAACATCATCTACGGGTTCCACCGGGCCCCCTCTCGTATTATATATACTATCGCTATATTTTCTTAACCATTCACCAATTTCATGGATCCTTGTTTGTATTTCCTTCGAAACTTTTCCATTTTTATCCGGCCCTATATTTAGAAGAAGATTGCCATCCCGCGTTACTACATTAACAAGCATACGGATTAACCAGTCAAAATTGGATACAGGATCATCTTCCATCCATCCCCAAGAACATCCACTGCAAATGCACATATTTTTTTCCCATGGAACAGGAATAATACTTCCCTTAATTTCATGAGATCCCTCGTCACAATAGAAGTCTCCTTCCCAACCGGATCTTGGATTGATAACCGTTTTCGAATTATTTTTGCGAACCATTGCATTCAGCTTTTCTGGTTCCCAAAACCAGGCACTTGAGGTATCGCTTCCCTTATGGGCCAACCACCCGCCATCATACCAAATAATATCAGCGGGCCCATATTTTGTGGTCAACTCATTCACTTGGTCGTAGCATTGCTTTTTCATAAGTGCCGCATTTTCCGGCAATCCTTCTGGATCAAAATACCCTGGAAAACGCCAATCCATGGGCGAATAATAATATCCCACCTTCAATCCAGCTTCCCGACAGGCTTCTGTATACTCTTTTACAAAATCTCGGTGTGACGCTGTATTATAGGTTGTAAAACCTTCATAACTACCCGGACTATCCCAAAGTGCAAACCCGTCATGATGTCTCGTGACCATAACCATATAATTAGCGCCCATATCCTTGGCCATATCCGCCCATTCTTTCATGGAGAAATCTTCTGGATTGAATTCTAAGGCAAGGCTCTCATATTCATCCTTTGGAATCTGCTCATTAAATCTTGCCCATTCTCCTCTGCCCAAAATTGAATACAGGCCCCAGTGAACAAACATCCCCACCTTTGCATCTCTCCACCACTGCATATCTTCCGCACTAAGCTTTAATCCCGGTACCTTTACCCCACCAAGACTTTTAAAATTAATGCTACTCTTTAACATCGATTTTAACTCTGCACCAGTCATTTCTCTCGGTTGTTTTTTCTCCATAATTGTCCCCCCTATTTAAGGTCTTTCCTCAAACTTAATTTCACTCCATACACCAGCTGTTAAAAACACTTCTTGGATTTCTTTCCTATAATGGATTGATATACGGCTCTCTCTATCAGCTTTTATAAAAAAGCTGGCTAACTTTCCATCTTTCCACTCTAACTTTGCCGTATACCCACCCCGTAAACGGATTCCTCTCATAGCTCCTTCTGGCCAAGCCGCTGGCAATGCTGGCAATAACTCCACATAACCGGCATGGCATTGTATACAAGACTCCATGATTGCTTCTGCAATACCAAAATTCCCATCAATCTGAAATGGCGGATGAATATCCAACAGATTGTATTGGATGGAATGCTTCAGTAAATCCGAAATATTTTTTTGTACCATAGACGAGTCTTTTAATCTTGCAGCAAAACAGGTAATCCAAGCTTTACTCCAACCGGTATGCCCCCCTCCATGAGAAAGGCGAAAATCAATTGTCTTTTTCGCTGCTTCAAACAATTGTGGTTGTTCCTCTGTAATCTCATTACCTGGATGCAATCCATACATATGTGAAATATGGCGGTGCCCTAGCTCCGCTTCTTCATATTCACAATGCCATTCTTTTACTCGCCCATCTTTTGTTAACTCGGTTTTGGGTAGACGATTTAATAAATCGAAATATTTTACTTCATCTTCTTTTGATAAGTCTTCCCCCATTCCCTCAATATAACTTTTAATTAATTGGCGAAGGATCATAGAATCCATTGTAGGTCCCATGCATAAAGCCCCCTTCTGCCCCTTATCTGTAATATAAGTATTTTCCGGGGATACAACCGGTCCTGTTAACAGTGCCCCATCTTCATCCTTATATAGGTATCCCTCAAAAAAACGTATTGCTTCACCCATAACCGGTAGCGCACGCTCTTTCAAAAATGCCTCATCAAGGGTATATAAATAATGCTCATACATATGTAAGGAAAGCCAAGCTCCCCCCATTACCCAAAATGGTGACGCATCAAAAATTCCTTCCGGGTCAGTGCTTGCCCACAGATTTGTGTTATGATGTGCACAAAACCCTTCACAGCCATACATACTCTTAGCGGTCTCGCTTCCATTTACAACAAGCCGATCTATTAAATCAAAGAGTGGCAAATGACATTCTGATAAATTTGCCTTTTCTACAAACCAGTAATTCATTTCAGTATTAATGTTTATCGTATATTGACTTTGCCATGGCGGCTCATAACTGCCATTCCATATTCCCTGTAAATTCGCAGGCAAACTACATTGATAGGAAGAGGAGATCATTAAATATCTGGCAAAGGCAAATAAATAGACGGATAGAGGGCCAAAGTACGCCTCTTTATCACTTCGCAATCCTTCTATCATCGTTTGAATTGTCTCCACCTCATAAATATCTACTTCTTCTTTTTCTTCCTCACCTACCTTTAATGAAAACTCCATTCGATTGTACAAACTCTGATACTCTTGCTTATGCACACCTACAATGTTGTCAAAACCTACAGCCTCTGCTAAATCTAATACTTTTTTTGTACCCTCTTCCAACGAATCTTTATGATTAAAATCGGTCCTACAATGGACATAGAGTACAACATCGGTAGCTTCTTTTGTGTAGACAAAATCACCCTTTGCATCTACTCCGGTGTCCGATACCATCCGAACTCCTGTATAGTACCTTACACCACCAACTCCATTTTGCCCCCAATTGGCAACGGTTTTACGATCCACCCTTCCAGAGTATTCTTCAAATGGCTTGCGATTCATATTTGCACATAGAGTCATCGTATTACCCGGGGAACAAGTATAACGCACGACAACTACTTGATATTTTGTACTCACAAAATGTTCTCTTTTATAATGAACGCCTTGCAAGTCATATTCCACGTAAGCAATTGCATCATTTAAATCTAAATAGCGCAAATAATTACTCGTTTTTCCGTTATGTCCTTGAAAAGTAATCCGCAAATCCCCAGCTGGTTGATATGGATTATTATACTTTGGAGTAGAAGTCATCGTCATCTTGGCAAGAAATGCAGCTTCCTCCACCCTACCATCAAATAATAATTGTCTTATTTCATCTATATGTTCCTTCGCATCACAATTGGCTCTGATTCTAGGGGAACCGTACCAAAGGCTCTCTTCATTTATGTAAATATTCTCTTCCTTCCCTTTCCCCATTACCATAGCTCCTAATCTACCATTCCCGATTGGTAAACCGTCATCCCATCGTTTTGCAGATTTGGCCATTTTTATATATAGCTTTTGCATTTTATTTCCTCACTTTACACTTTGTGCTTGTTTCGATATGCGATAACAAGGTTCCAATCATCGCGACTTAAATAATGTGTACCTGGACGCATATGATAACCAATTCTCCCCTGCTGATAGCCTTCTTTTAATTTCGGCCAATCCGTGCAAGCAAGACCTTCAAAACCCAATAGTTGGTAGACAGGACTTGCCGCAACGCAGGATAAAAATTCCGATTTTGGATCTGCCCAACTGTCATCTTTTGCACTACAGACATATAAATGTCGCGGCGCAATAAGCGATAATAAGAAATGTTGGTCAAAGGGCATCTTATTTTCTGCTCCGACATATTTAAATAAATTGCGACAGAACCATATACTTGCTCCCGGGCTATTTAAATTCTTCAATTGTTCTCCACTCTTTCCGCGAAAGAGGGCAGCCCCTCCTCCTCCTGATTCATTTGAAACAACTAAAGAAAAACGTTCATCCAAGGCTCCACACCACAGTGCTGCCTTTCCTAAGCGTGAATGGCCCATAATTGCAATCCTTGACTTGTCTATTTCAGAAATCGTCTGCAAATAGTCCAGGGTGCGACTGGCACCAAATGCCCACATCGCCAATTTCCCCCAGCTATCCGGACGATCCCGCCCAGTAAATATACCCTTTATTTATATCCTCATTTCGGTCTGGAGTAATATCCTGATAATTTATATGAATGATTGCATATCCCTGATCAATAATCTCCTCCCCTATTCCATCGGCAACCTCCGGTGTAAAACCGAAATATAAAAATGCTGGAGCAAGTTCTACAGCATGAGGGATCACAATGGTAATAGGAAACCTAGAACTTCGAAAAGAAGAAGATATTGTAAGATCCACATTGATCATTCTTGCCTTCCCACCATATGCATTTTTATCTTCCCGCTTTATAACCCCCTCCGTTTTTACAGGAAAGGAGGGACCCATACCGGCAAACTCCTTACTTAACAAATCCACAATTTCTTTTCTTCTTATCTTCCAATCCACCTTGTTCATGACAATAGTGCCATTTTGCATACGTAACACTTCTGGGATATGTCTATTTTCCAATTCTTCTTGCATCATAAGAACTCCTATTCTGTTAACGGATGATGTTTATTTGTTCAATACTAGTTCGTAAATAAAATGATCCAGATTCGCATTACAGCCTAACCGACCTAGTAAATGCATGCTAATGACCGTTACCATGCCCCCGTTCACTTGAAAACTCTCAACTACTGGTGTATGTTTCTTAGCCCCACAGCCCTCTTCCGTTTCATTTCCATAGGTATATAA
>JBKTKK010000006.1:0-34301 GCA_047242405.1 Lachnospiraceae bacterium
ACTAAAATCTCTTCCCATAATTTTTCGCGAAAAACGTTTTTAATATGATTTACATCTGAACCATTTATCAAAATCTTCGATCCATTTACTTGACTATCCTCAACAAAAAAATGATGCATTTTAATCCTTCCTCTTTATCGCTAAATATTATTTCTTTCTTGCAATTACAGAAACCCACTCGCCCTGATGATTAATTTCAATTATTTCAAATGCATTATTGGCTAAAAATGCTTCCTTAACGGCTGCTTCCTTCATATCAATAATACCAGATGTTATGAAAATTCCACCGGTTTTAATATGTGGGGCAATTACTTTTTGTAACGGTATGATGACATCTGCTAAAATATTTGCTACCGCAACATCATATTTCTCATATCCAACCATATCTTTGATTTCCTGGTCATTAATAAGATTCCCCGTTATTACATGAAATAATTCTTGATTAATTTGGTTTGATTCCATATTTTCTTTTGCAGCATGGATGGCATTTTCATCTAGGTCGGTCCCTACTGCAGTTGCAGCGCCTAATTTTAAAGCACAAATTGCAAGAATACCACTTCCAGTTCCGACATCTAATATATTATCGCCCGTTTTCACATATTTTTGTATACCACGAACAGCAGAGCTGCGTGAAGTTTCATGCATTCCAGTACCAAAAGCAGTTCCTGGGTCAATTTGTATTAGAAGCTTATCTTTATGCGCTTCAGGAATGGATTCCCACGTAGGCTTAATTAAGATATCATCTACTGTAAATGGTTTAAAGTACTGTTTCCAATTATTAATCCAATCCTTATCTTCCGTTTCACTCGATTCGATTGTACATGGTCCTACATTTACATAAGTTCCAATTTCCGTTAATCCTTCCTGCACTTTTCTTAACGTAACAGGAATATCATAAGTATCATCCAAATAAAAGCTAACCCTTGCAGATCCATCATCAGGGGGTAACTCTGGCAAAATATCAATAAACATACCTTTTGTTTCTTTCTCTGTTAAAGGTATATTATCTTCTATTTCAATTCCTTCAATTCCGATTTCCGAAAATAATTCACTGATAAAATCTACTGCCTCCGTCGTTGTATTAACCGTATATTTGTTCCATTTCATCCTTCTAATTCCTTTCTGACTATCTTTTTAATGACCAATTAATCTATTTTTATATCCATCTAGGCTACCAGGAAGTAACAATCCATCTCGGAGCCTACCTTCTGCATCAAAGTAATAATAACGTTCATCAATTTTCATTAATCCTTTTGCCATATCTCCACTTTTCTGCATATAATACCGATTGCCTTCCCATTCCACCCAGCCATTTTCCGCACTTCCATCGGGTTTTAAATAATACGTTATATTACCAACTGTCGTTAATCCAGTCCGCATTTGACCATCATCTCCCATATAGTAGGAATTTTCTGATGTCTCTACCCACCCAATACCCATGCTGCCATTTGGCTTAATATAATAGTTTCCACCATTATAAGGATACATACCAGTATTTTGTGTTTCGCCGCTCATCAACACATTTATCGTCGATGCGTTTTCTCTACCATCAGAACTATAGCCATACATAATTACCGTATAAACACCATATTCATTGTTATGATTATTAATAAAAACCCGATAGATTGCCCGATCACCTTCTATTTTCGCTTCTCCCCATTTAAGGTCATCCTGCCCATTGGCATTGGTCCACACAGGAACTTTTACCGAGGTAACAGAAGGATTGACATGGCAGGAAACAGTAAAGCCACTACGATCCATTTCCGAAACTTTTACATCATATACCGCTGGTCCAGGCAAGGCCGTACCATTTTGTAATATCCCAAACACATATTCCAAAAGGGTTGCCGTATCCGTATATATTTTCCCCTCATCACTTTTCATGGTTACCACTATGAGGTTTCTACCATTTCTATTGACTGCCGTAGCCAATGTCCATTTTGCTTTTACCGTATATCCCGTTTTCCCTGCATATACGCCATCAACTGGAAAGTCTCCTCGTACCATTTGATGTCCCATTTTTAAGGATCTTGCTGATGATAAATTGGTCGCTGGGATTGTATACTCCTTTGTTGACATAACTTCTCTCACTGTCTCATTTTTTAAAGCTTCCTGAAAAATTAATGCCATATCATAAGGGGTTGTATAATGATCCGCACCATCCAAACCATGAGCATTCGAAAAATGTGTATTATTTGCTCCTAGGGAAACTGCTTTTTCATTCATTAAACTAGCAAATGCTTCAATACTTCCTGCTGTATATATCCCCAAAGCGCTAGCACATTCATTCCCTGATTTCATCATCATTCCATATAGTAAATCACGAATGGTGAACGTTTCTCCCACCTTTGCTACCGGGTCTAAGGTTGAACTCATAATATCAATACTGTCAATAGCCTCTTTCGGAAAGGTAATTGTCTCGTCTAGATTTTGCACCTGTTCTGCCGTTACCAGTGCCGTCATTATCTTTGTTATGCTAGCCGGTGCATAGCGGGTGTCTTTATTCTTTTCAAGTAGTACCTCTTTTGTATCTGCATCCATCACACAATAGCCTTGTGCACTTATATCGATTGCTCCATATTCCGCTAAAACATCTTTGGTAGGTATAAAAAGTAAAAAAACATAGATAAACACTAAGGTTAGGCATATAACTTTTTTCATCTTACCTCCTACAGGACTATCAAAAACTATTTTTCATCACATACTTGGAAAATATAAAATTTCAAGTAATAGGATTCCTCAGCTGCCCAAAGAATTGGATGGTCTGGCGCCTGGGTACTGTATTCAATCTGGCGTAATCTTTTCTTCACATTTCGCGCTGCTGTCTGAATTGTTTCTGTAAACAATTGTGGTGTCATAAAGTGGGAACAAGAGCAGGTTGCAAGATATCCACCATCCTTAACCAATTTCATTCCTCGCAAATTTATTTCCTTATAACCTTTGATTGCATTCTTCACTGAATTTCTCGATTTTGTAAAAGCAGGTGGATCAAGTATTACAACATCAAACTTTTCTCCCTTTCTTTCAAGCTCCGGCAGCAATTCAAAAACATCCGCACATTGAAAGGTTACCCGATCCTGCAAACCGTTTAATCTTGCATTTTCTTCTGCCTGATGAATTCCCAACTCTGAGGCATCTACACCAATTACACTTTTTGCTCCTGCTATCCCAGCATTTAATGCAAATGAGCCCGTATGGGTAAAACAATCCAATACTTTTGCTCCACGACATAACTTATGAATCGCCGCGCGATTATTCTTTTGATCTAAAAAGAAACCTGTTTTTTGTCCTTCCTCTACATCAACGATATACTTAACGCCATTTTCCACAATCTCAACCTTCGTGTTAAATGGATCACCTAGAAATCCTTTGATTCTTTCCATCCCCTCTTGGGTACGGACTTTCGCATCACTTCGTTCATACACTCCACGTATCGGCATACCAAGTTCAGCCAACTGTCTCTTCGTTTCCTCCACGATTCCCACTTTAAAGCGGTCGATACCTAATGCTAATGATTGCACCACCAGTACGTCCGAAAATTTGTCAATTACAATTCCTGGTAAAAAATCCGCCTCCCCAAATATAAGCCAGCAACTACTCATATCAATGGTATGCCTACGAAAATCGATACATGCTTTCACTCTGTCTGCAATAAAGGACGCATCTATTTCCTGCCCTTTTTTTCTAGTCATCATGCGCACACGAATCTTTGATTTACTATTTATAAAACCGGTTCCTAGAAAGTAACCATCAAAATCTTCTACAGTAACCAAATCTCCATCGGTGTAGGCTCCTCTCCACAGAAGCAATTTCATTATCAAATATCCATGCTCCACCAGATTTCAAGCTCCTGCCTTCACCTTTTTTATTCTCACAACTGCTTTTTCCATTTTAATTCCTCATTATTCTTACTTTTATATGAAAACCGAACGATTCTTCTATAACATACCTATTATAGTTGATTCCTTTCCCATTCGCAAGTAACTTTTCATTACGAAAAAGAACACCAAAAAGGAAAAAGAATACTCTTCTTCCTTTTTGGTGTTAGCTAATAATCTTTATTTTAAATATTTTGCTACATAGTGACCAGTATAAGAATCTGGACTTTGAGCAACTTCCTCCGGTGTTCCCTGGGCAATTATGGTTCCACCCCCAGCGCCACCTTCTGGACCTACATCAATTAGGTAATCAGCCGTTTTAATAACATCCAAGTTATGTTCAATTACTAATACCGTATTTCCTCCCTCTGCCAAACGATGCAATATTTCAACTAATTTATGCACATCAGCAAAATGAAGTCCTGTTGTCGGTTCATCCAAAATATAAATTGTTTTTCCTGTACTTCTTCTACTTAACTCAGTGGCAAGCTTGATTCTTTGTGCCTCCCCTCCAGAAAGAGTCGTAGATGGTTGTCCAAGACGGATATAAGATAGCCCGACATCATAAAGAGCCTCAATTTTTCTACGAATGGATGGTACATTTTCAAAAAACTTCATCGCTTCTTCTACCGTCATATTTAGTACATCATATATGCTCTTCCCCTTATATAACACATCTAAAGTCTCACGATTATATCGTTTTCCACCACATACCTCACAAGGCACATATACATCCGGTAGGAAGTGCATCTCTATTTTTAAAATCCCATCTCCTCCACAGGCTTCACAACGACCACCTTTTACATTAAAACTAAATCGACCTTTTTGATATCCTTTTGCCTTTGCATCCGGTGTAGACGCAAACAAATCGCGTATCATATCAAATACACCAGTATAGGTGGCTGGATTGGAACGAGGAGTACGTCCGATTGGACTTTGATCGATTGCTATTACTTTATCTAACTGCTCGACTCCGTCAATCCTTTTATGGGCACCAGGTATTGTTCTTGCGCGATTTAACTTTTTAGCTAAGGCCTTATAAAGAATTTCGTTTACAAGGGAACTCTTCCCGGACCCAGATACACCCGTCACACAGGTAAAGACCCCTAATGGAATTTTTACATCAATATTTTTAAGATTGTTTTCTTTCGCTCCACAAACTTTTAAATATCCAGTGGCCTTCCTTCTCTTCTCTGGAATTTCAATCTTTGTCCTTCCACTCAAATATGCACCAGTTATAGAACTTTCATTTTTCATAATTTCTTCTGCAGTACCACAGGCAACAATTTCTCCCCCGTGTTCTCCAGCACCTGGTCCAACATCAACAATATAATCAGCTGCTTTCATCGTATCTTCATCGTGTTCTACGACAATTACACTATTTCCTAAATCACGTAAATGCAATAATGTACCCAATAATTTATCGTTATCGCGTTGATGTAGTCCGATACTAGGTTCATCTAAAATATATGCCACGCCTACCAGTCCGGATCCAATTTGGGTTGCCAGACGAATACGCTGTGCTTCTCCACCTGATAACGTTCCGGTTGCTCGGGAAAGACTTAGATAATCCAAACCTACATCAATTAAAAACTTAATACGTGCCTTTATTTCTTTTAGGATTTGCTCCCCAATTGAAATTTGCATCGAAGTTAATGTAATATTTTCTAAGAATTGATGTAAATCTCGTATGGACATAGCCGTAAGTTCGTAAATATTTTTATCCGCAACTGTTACAGCCAAGGATTCTTTCTTCAATCTTTGTCCACCACATACTTTGCAAGGGGTAATACGCATAAATGTTTCATACTCCGCCTTTGTAGACTCTGATCCGGTTTCTCGATAACGACGCTCGACATTCTTTATTAAGCCTTCAAAAACAACATCATATACGCCCTCTCCTCGCTGACCTTTATAATATACCTTAACAGACTTTTCTGTACCATTAATCAAAATATCGTGAATTTCCTTTGGATATTGTTCAAAAGGAGTGTCCAAAGAAAAGTTATATTCCTTTGCAAGCGCATCCAGGATTGCACGGGTATAGCTGCCAGGATCCGTACAGGATTGCCACCCAAGTACGGCTATAGCCCCCTCTTTAATACTCAAGCTTTTATCTGGAATCATAAGTTCTTCATCGAATTCCATTTTGTATCCAAGTCCAAAACATTCTGGACAAGCTCCAAATGGATTATTGAAAGAAAAGCTTCTCGGCTCTATTTCATCAATACTAATTTGACAGTCTGGACAAGAAAAACTTTGGCTAAACGTTAAGGATTCTCCATCTATAATGTCAACGAAAAGAAGGCCATCTGAAAGTTTCAAGACATTTTCAATTGAATCAGACAGTCTCTTCTCGATTCCTTCCTTTACTACCAGTCGGTCGACAATAATTTCGATATTATGTTTCATATTCTTATCCAACTTAATCTCTTCTGTTAATTCATATTGATTTCCATCGACACGCACTCGAACATAGCCACTTTTTTTTGCCTGTTCAAATACCTTTTCGTGTCTGCCTTTTCTCCCTCTAACAACAGGGGCCAAAAGCTGTATTTTTGTTCTCTCTGGCAAGCCCATAATGTTATCTACCATCTGGTCTACCGTTTGTTTCTTTATTTCTCTCCCACACTTTGGACAGTGGGGAATCCCAATGCGCGCATAGAGCAGCCTTAAATAATCATATATTTCCGTAACCGTCCCTACCGTTGAACGCGGATTTCGATTCGTCGATTTTTGGTCTATCGATATTGCTGGTGGTAAACCTTCAATACTCTCTACGTTTGGTTTTTCCATCTGTCCCAAAAACTGTCTGGCATAAGAAGATAATGATTCCATATAACGTCTTTGACCTTCTGCATAAATCGTGTCAAAAGCTAAGGACGATTTCCCAGAACCACTTAAACCGGTTAATACTACCAATTCATTTCTAGGGATATCTAGACTTACACCTTTTAAATTATGCTCACACGCACCGCGAATTTTTATATATTGTTTATCTGCCATGTTATCCTCCAAAAATCCACCTTATCTACTCTTGTCACTTTCGATTTCTTCCAGATGTTTCTTTAACTCTTTCATCTGGTCTCGCAACTCTGCTGCTGCTTCAAAATTTAAATCAGCTGCTGCTTGCTGCATCTTCTTCGTAACTTCTTTTATTAATTTATTTAATTCTTTCACACTCATAGACTCTGGATCTTTTGCCAGCTTCGCTGTTGCCTCTTCCGCTTTCTTTGATATGCTAATTAAGTCACGAACTGCTTTTTTTATCGTCTTTGGTGTAATTCCATGCGCTTCATTATACGCTTCCTGTATCGCTCTTCTTCTCTCTGTTTCACTTATTGCCTTTGCCATGGAATCCGTTATATGATCGGCATACATAATAACATGTCCATCTGAATTTCTCGCCGCACGGCCAATTGTCTGAATCAAAGAAGTTTCTGATCTTAAAAATCCCTCTTTATCTGCATCTAAAATTGCTACAAGGGCTATTTCCGGAATATCTAACCCCTCTCGCAACAAATTGATACCCACCAAAACATCAAAGACATCGAGACGCATATTACGAATTATTTCAGCGCGCTCTAACGTATCAATATCAGAATGTAAATATTTTACACGGATCCCCACTTCACGCATATAATCGGTTAGATCCTCTGCCATTCTCTTTGTAAGTGTTGTAACAAGAACTTTATTTTTTGCTGCTACCGTCTTATTTATTTCTGCTCTCAAATCATCGATTTGGCCTACAACCGGTCTTACTTCAATCCTAGGATCTAATAAACCAGTTGGTCGAATCACTTGCTCTGTACGAAGCATTTCATGCTCTTCTTCATATACATTTGGCGTTGCTGAAACAAATAACATCTGATCAATTTTACTTTCAAACTCCCCAAAATTTAACGGTCGGTTATCTAATGCTGACGGAAGTCTAAAGCCATAATCCACCAGCGTCATCTTTCTAGAGCGGTCCCCTGCATACATCCCCCTTACTTGCGGAATGGTAATATGCGATTCATCTACAATAATTAGAAAATCATCCGGGAAATAATCAATTAAAGTAAAGGGAGGTTCTCCAGGTTTTGCCCCAGATAAATGTCTGGAATAGTTTTCAATTCCAGAACAAAATCCCGTTTCTCGCATCATTTCAATATCAAAATGGGTTCGTTCAGAAATACGCTGTGCTTCTAACAGTTTATCCTCACTCTTAAAGAATGAAACACGTTCTTTCAATTCCGCTTCAATATTATTGGCCGCTTCCTCTATTTTCTCCTTCGGTACAACATAATGTGAGGCTGGAAATATTGCAATATGCTCTAGTCGACTCTTTATTTCACCAGTGAGAGGGTCGATTTCTGTTATGCGATCTACCTCATCTCCGAAAAACTCCACCCGAACTGCCTTATCGCCCCAATCTGCCGGGAAAATTTCCACTACATCACCACGTACTCGGAAGGTTCCTCGCTTAAAGTCCATGTCGTTTCTCATATATTGGATCCCTATTAATCTATGAATTACTTCATCGCGATCACGGTTCATTCCCGGTCGTAAAGATACGACCATCTCCTTATAATCAATTGGACTACCTAATCCATATATACAAGATACAGAAGCAATGATAATTACATCACTTCTTTCCGTCAAAGCTGCCGTTGCCGACAAACGTAGTTTATCTATTTCATCATTTATTGCGGAATCTTTTTCAATATAGGTATCCGTAGAAGGTACATACGCTTCTGGTTGATAGTAATCATAATAAGATACAAAATATTCCACTGCATTGTGAGGAAAAAACTCCTTAAACTCACTATACAATTGTCCTGCCAATGTTTTATTATGTGCAATGATAAGCGTTGGCTTATTCAATGCTTGAATTACATTCGCCATAGTAAAAGTTTTACCAGAACCGGTTACCCCTAAGAGTGTCTGAAATTGGTTTCCTTCTTTAAAGCCTTTTACCAGTTCTTCTATCGCCTGCGGCTGATCGCCAGTAGGCTGGAATTCCGATACTAATTTAAACTCACTCATCCCATCATCTCCATATGTGATTCTTTACGCAAACCTTGCAAATCTATTCATATACAATTATTTTCTTAACGTCATTGGTTAGTATAACACAATCGGTGCGCTTTTGCAAACGTTTGTTCTAATTTTGCTGTATGCTTTACTGCTATACTTCAAAGGGGCTAAAAGAAAAAGCGGAACAAAAGTTCCGCTTTTCTAGCTATTCACCAATTTTTTCTTTTATAACTTCAATGGCTTTTTGAAGTTGGTTATCTTCTTCTGCAGTAATTACTGCTTTCGTTTTAAGTTCATCTGACAATTCAACTGCTACGTCTGGTTCAATGCCAGTTTCATGAATACATATACCATTTGGAGTAAAATAGCGGGAAACGGTAAGCTTAATTGCAGTTCCATCTTCCATTCCCATAACTACCTGGACGATGCCTTTACCAAATGTCTTAGTTCCAACTAATGTTCCTACTCCATAATCCTTTACCGCACCGGAAAATATTTCAGAAGCACTTGCGCTATTTCCATTTACTAAAACAACAAGCGGTTTATCAAAGGAGTGTTCTGCATCTGACGTCCAAGTGTTTCCATCTCCATTTTTATCTTCCGTATAAACAATTTTTCCCTCTGGAAGCATTTCATCTAGTATTTTAACAGTAACATCGACTAAACCACCTGGATTATCCCGCAAATCGACGATAAGCCCCTCCATTCCTTGGTCTTGCAAATCATTAAACGCTTCCATATACTGATCATACGTTACTGAGTCAAATTCCGTTATTTGAATATATCCAATCTTGTCCTCTAACATCTGATGAGCAACCGTTGGTACCTCAATACTTCTACGCTGCAAGGTAAAATCGATATATTTGTCTTCACCAGAACGATAAACTGTAATATCAACTGAGGTGCCTTCTTCACCCTTAATATTAGCTACCACTTTGCTAACATCAATGCCTGATACTTCTTCACCTGCTACTTTATATAATATATCACCAGGTAGTATACCAGCTTCATAACCTGGCCCTCCTTCAAAAGGTTTTACTACTGTAATCACTCCTGTTTCACGATTTTGCGAAACTAGAACACCAATTCCACAATAGGTACCAGATGTTGATTCCATCAATGCTTGATACTCTTCTTTATTATAATAGACAGAATATGGATCTCCTAGAGAACTTAATAATCCCTTATAGATTCCATCTTCCATTTGGGATTCATCAATGTCAAATAGATACTTTTCATGGATGATATTTTCTAAGTTCTTTATTTTTGTCTCTACCTGTGCATTTACAACGCTCGTTTGTCCTGAATCATCCGTAACCTCACTCTCTTTATTTAAAAGATTACTGATACTAGACAAATCCAAACTCGACTGCATCCCTATTAAAATTAATACCATAATAATAGCAGTTGATGCAATTCCTATTAAGACCCCTTTCATAAATCCACTACTTTTTCTATTTTCCATGATTAATCTCCTCTTAATATTTATATGTAATCGATATACATGGACGACGGGTGCCAGAAGAGTCATTTGGATTAATATACTCTCCAGTCATTGGATCTACATAATCTCCTGCTACCTTATCATACGTTGCATACGCTGCTGATATATAAACTCGAAAATCTAGGTGAGGACCAGTCGATAATCCTGTATTACCAGATAAAGCAATTACTTGCCCTTCTGTTACTACCTGGCCTTTCGTAACTTTTAAAACAGAGCAATGGTTATACATAGTCATATATTTACCACCCTCATGTAAAATCCAAACTTGATTTCCACAACCGGAATTACCAATATCTTCTCCATTCCCTACATAGGCAACAATGCCCGAAGCAGCCGCTAAAACACTCGTTCCAACTGGTACTGCCACATCTGTACCATAATGGAAGAGGTTTGTACCTGGTACTGGTTGTTGTGGTCTTGGACCAAAATGACTTGTTATTCGTGTATTTCCAGGAACAGGCCATGTAAGATTCAAACTGCTAAGCCCTGTTGATGGTGTTTCTGGTGCTGTTGTCGGCGCAGTTGTCGGCGGCACGGTTGGTTTGGTTTCTGCTGCGGTGGTATTTTCTCCACTATTTCCTGGATCTGTTTGAGTTGGCTTTGTAGACTGCGCTATGCTCTCGGCGATACTCGCTTGTATAGAAGATTCTCTAATGGATTCTGCTATGGATTCTTGCTGTTTTTGCAATTCTTCCATCTGTTTTTTAAGTTCTTCCGCCATTTGTGCTGCTAAATTAGCCGCCACCTGTTTTGCATGTTCCGCTTCTTCCTTAAGCTGAATTTCTAGATTATCAGCTAGCTGTTCATTTTCTTCTATGGCCTCAACAACTTGTCCAGCTTCTTCTTGCTTCGTACTAATTTGGTTCGATACGAAAGAAAGCTCTGTCTGCTTAGCCTCCATCAAAACTTGTTGTGCTGCTAATTGATCTTCTTTTTCTAGTTTTAACTGTGCTAGCTGCTCTCTTTCTTCCTCTAGTTTTACTTTTACAGCAGCAATTTTGTCCACCGTTTCCTGATAAGCTTGTAACATATTTCTATCATATTCAGAAATTTTAGAAATATACTCTGCACGGCTTAACATTTCAGTAATACTTCCAGAGTTAAACAATAAATCTAAATAATCAGACTCTCCTTGCTCATAAATATATTGTATTCTAATTTTCATCATTTCATGCTGATCATAAGCAGAAGCTTCTGCTTCTTCTAATTCTAATTCACTATCAGCAATTTCTTTTTCCGTATTTTCGATCTGCGAACTTACTTCATCCAAACGAGCGGAAATATCTGTCATAGTTTCGTCAATCTTACTTATAACAGTCTCCACCGATATTTTTTGATTATTTAACCTGCCAAGAAGTTGTTGGGTCTGTTCTAATTGTGAACTCATTTGACAATTTCATCTTTAAATGTTCAAGTTCTTCCTGCTTTTTATATCCACTGTAGGGACCGTAACCCCCTCCGGAAGAGTTACGGTAGTTTCTTCTGCTGCAAAAGTAGGAGTACATAGACAAACTGCTAAAACAAAGGAAAGTCCGATTCTTAAAAATTTATACCGTTTTTTCATATTTTCATCCCTTTAACCGTATCTAAACTCTAAGTTGCTTGCGGATTGTAAAGAAGCTTCCAACAAAACCGATTCCAGCTCCTAATATTAAAGCTACCGGTATTAAAGTAATAAAAACATCTTGTACCGGTAAAAACTTAATAACACTTGAAATGATGCTAAATTTAGAAATAATGAAGGATACTGCTTCTTTATAAATTTCATAAATAATTACCAGCGGTATGATAGCACCTACCAGCCCAATAAATAACCCTTCTACAATGAACGGAGCCCTTACAAATGCATTGGTCGCTCCAATCCATTTCATTAGCTGCATCTCCTTTTTTCTAACAGAATATGCCAACGATATTGTGTTGCTAATTAAGAAAATACTGACTACTAATAAAATGGACACAAGTAGCAACGATACAATACTAACTAATCGATTAAAGTCTGCTAATCCTCCAGCTGCCAACTCCGAATAATTTACTTTTCGAATCCCATCAATTGCATTGAGTGCTGAAACAACATTTTGTTGTTCTGATACATTATTTAAAAATATTTCAAAGGAAGCAGAATTCGCCAATGGATTATCATCTGCAAAGCCTTCTGCTAACTCTGGGTTGTCTTTAAAATATACTTCTTGAAAGTGTGCCCATGCATCTTCTGCTGATATGTAGTTAACTTGACTTACAGCTGAAATAGTAGAAATTGACTCCCCTATACTTTTGATTTCTTCTTCTGACAATCCGTCTTCAAAAAACACGGTTATTCCAACATTTTCTTCTGCAGAATTAATCATATACTGAACATTAATAATAACCGAATAAAATAAACCAAACAGGAAGATACAGGCTGAAATCGTCAACACTGACGCAAATGAAAATAGCTTGTTTCGTCCTATATTAATAATCCCCTGTTTGGTACAATAGCCCATTGTACTAAATTTCATCCTGTTGCCCGCCTTCTTTTGTATCGCTTATAATTACACCACGTTTCATTGTAATTACACGTTTATTCATATCTCGTACCAATTCCATATTGTGCGTTACAACAATTACCGTTGTACCCATCTCATTAATTTTTTCCAATAATTTCATGATTCCTTTGGAATTTTCAGGATCTAAATTGCCAGTAGGTTCATCGGCCAGCAGCATTTCCGGCTCATTAATCAGGGCTCTGGCAATGGCAACGCGTTGCTGCTCTCCACCGGATAATTCACCCGGGTTATTCTTATATTTGGCTGATAGACCAACCATGGTAAGAATCGAAGGTACGTTACTTTTAATTTCTCGTCTAGTTTTACCTACAACTCTTTGCGCTAGGGCAACATTCTCATAAACATTTCGATCACTCAAAAGCCGGAAGTCCTGAAAGACGACTCCCAGCTTTCTTCTATACTTTGGCAATGCTCTCCGCTTTATTTTATGCAGAGGTTGGTCATCTACTGTAATACCCCCAGATGTTGGTTCAATCTCTTTTAAAAGGAGTTTAATAAACGTAGATTTTCCGGATCCACTATTTCCAACCAAAAATACAAATTCACCTTTTTCTATTGTTAGGTTAAGATCTTTTATGGCGCGAGTACCCTTATCGTAAGCTTTACTCACATTGTCAAATTTTATCATCTTTTACACCCTTACCTTCTAGTGATTCTCTTTTGCATAATCGGTATTAATATTCTTGTGTTTCCATATACTTCATATATTTTACAACCATAAGCGCAATCTTAAATGTAATTGCGTCCTCAAATATACGAAGGTCTAAACCAGTGCTCTTTTGTAACTTATCCAAGCGATAGACCAAAGTATTTCTGTGAATGTATAACTGTCTAGATGTTTCAGATACATTTAAACTATTTTCAAAGAATTTATTGATGGTAGCCAATGTTTCATCATCAAAATCATCTGGGGAACGGCTATCAAAAATCTCCTTGATAAACATACGACATAGTGGTAGCGGTAACTGATAAATGAGACGACCAATTCCAAGGTTCGAATACGCAACTACATTTTTTTCACTATTGAATATCTTACCTACGTCTAACGCCATCTTTGCTTCCTTATAAGAACGGGAAACTTCTTTAATTTCATTTACAATGGTACCATAAGCAACGTGAACCTTTGTCATAGCCTCTGTATTTAACATGTCCACAATAACCTTAGCTGTTTTTTCTAAGTCTTCATATGTTTCAGTGGATTTTAATTCTTTTACAATGATAATATTTTTTTCATCTACAGCAGTAATGAAATCTTTTGTCTTTCCAGCGAACAAACTTCTGACTGTCTCTAATGCATTTGTATCCTTTTCATGTTTTGTCTCTATAATATAAACGACTCTTCTAACATTTGTCTCGATATGCAGTTTCTTTGCGCGATTATAGATATCTACTAACAATAGATTGTCCAATAATAAGTTCTTAATGAAGTTATCTTTATCAAAACGTTCCTTATAAGCAACAAGCAAGTTCTGAATTTGAAAGGAAGCAATCTTGCCAACCATGTATACATCATCACTCGCACCTTTTGCTAATAATACATACTCTAACTGATGTTCATCAAAAACTTTAAAAAATTGATATCCGGATATTACCTGGCTATCTGCTGGAGAATCCACAAATGCAAGAATAGAATCCTCTTGAACCTCTGATTCTGCTATTGTTGTTGCTAATACCTTCCCATCTGTGTCACTTATACATAAATCTATTCTAGTAATATTTTTTAGCCCTTCAATGGTGCTTTGAAGTATCTGATTTGAAATCATGGGTTTCACACTCCTTAAGTAATTGTATTGATTATATATTAATCCATATTTCAAAAAAATAAAAGAGGAAATGTATAAAAAATATACATTTCCTTGTCTTTTTTCGGTATGAACTTAAATAAATCTAAAATTTTTATAAATTAATTGAGAATAACTTCCTCTGTATCCTTATCAAAGATATGTATCTTAGTTAAGTCAAGGGCAAAATCAACCTTATCTCCTGGTCTTGCAGTTGTACGAGGATTTACTCTAGCTGTGAAGCTTGTGTCTGCTTGATCAAAGTATAAGAATACTTCAGCACCTAACATTTCGTAAACTCTAATGTGAGCATGAATGATGCTTCCTGGAGAGTTTGCTAAGAATGCTTCTTCATCATGAATGTCTTCAGGACGGATACCAAATACTACTTCTTTACCTACATAGCCCTTATCTTTTAAGACTTTGCTCTTTCCTTCTGGAAGAACAATCTTGTTATCCGCAAATTTAACTACTACATTAGAACCTTCCTGTGCAATTGTTGCATCAATTAAGTTCATCTGTGGAGAACCGATAAAACCAGCAACGAATTTATTAACTGGTTTGTCGTATAAATTCTGTGGTGTATCTACCTGTTGAATAATACCATCCTTTAATACTACGATTCTTGTACCAAGTGTCATAGCTTCTGTCTGGTCATGTGTTACATAGATAATTGTAGCTTCCAGTCTTTGATGTAACTTAGAAATTTCAATACGCATCTGTACACGTAATTTAGCATCCAAGTTTGATAAAGGTTCATCCATTAAGAATACCTTTGGATCACGCACAATCGCACGTCCCATAGCAACACGCTGTCTCTGACCACCAGATAAAGCCTTTGGCTTACGATCTAATAAATGTTCAATATCAAGAACCTTCGCTGCTTCATGAACTAATTTGTCAATTTCTGCCTTTGGTTTTTTTCTTAACTTAAGACCAAATGCCATATTGTCATATACTGACATATGAGGATATAACGCATAGTTCTGGAATACCATCGCGATATCTCTATCCTTTGGTTCAACGTCATTTACGAGCTTGTCTCCGATCCATAGTTCACCAGAAGAGATTTCTTCAAGACCAGCGATCATACGAAGTGTTGTAGACTTACCACAACCGGATGCTACGAAAATGATGAATTCTTTATCTGCGATTTCAAGATTAAAATCCTTAACAGCTACAAATCCGTTTGGATAAACCTTGCAAACATTTTTAAGTGATAAACTTGCCATTTACTTTTCCTCCTAAATTTGCTTTGCTTAACTTCTTTTGATTGATTTTATGACCGCCCCCGCAGCCTTTCATCTGTTATTATAATACACTACATGGCCAAATAATGCCATATTACAACTAGACAAATAATATTTTCGCCTTTTGGTACATTTGTATATCAAATATTTTTTTTCAAACATATGTCAATTATTGGAATTCTAGTCTCTTTTTCATTGTGTATATTCGACGAATCCCTCGCCTAGGACTTCCCTTACATCGTTAACTATTACAAATGCCGTATGATCAATTTTGTGTACTATTTCCTTTACAAGGACGATTTCCTTCTTGGATACGACACAGAACAAAATTTTCTTTTCTTTATTGGAATACATTCCTTCCCCATATAAGCCTGTTGTGCCCCGATTTAAACGTTCCATTATCTCTTTGGCAATCTCATCAGATTGGTCAGAAATAATGTAAGCCAATTTCGCAAACTTCACCCCTTCAATAATACCATCAGATATTTTAGAAATTAAATAGATTGAAACGATTGCATATAATGCGAACTTAATTCCAAAAATATATGCTCCCGTTATAACTATAATCCCGTCCAATACTTGCATAATTTGAGAAATGGAATAATGACGCATGTAACGTTGGATCAGCGCAGCAATCATGTCAGTCCCCCCTGTGGTCGTCCTGGCCATAAACACAAATCCCATTCCGACACCAGTTAATACGCCACCAAAAATTGATACAAGAACGAAATCATTATCTAAAAATGAAAATTCTGGTATGATATAGAGCCATACAGATAATAGAACCGTTGCAAATAACGTTGTCTTAATAAACTCCCACCCCTTTATTTTCCATCCAACTAAAAATATCGGAACATTCAACACAAAATTAGTTAACCACAATGGAACCCCACCTGGAATCAAATTTTTGGTAATCTCCTTTATTATGATAGCGATGCCAGAGATGCCTCCGGTTACAAGTCCAATGGGATCGTATAAGACTTTAATGGAAAACGCCACCAAAAGGGTTCCTAATAAAATATAAAAATAACTTTTCTTTTGCTTAGTCATGTTACGATTCTTCATTTTTTCTCCAACTTTCTATAAAATGATACATTTGGTGTTATGTGTATTTTTAATCACTTATAAACTATTGCCGGTTGCATAAAAATGATACCATTCTTTTTTTCATGACAATATCTGTTTCTTTATCTATGGGTAAATTTACGATAAAATAGAACAAAAATAATATATTAGGAGGCAAATATGACTTTATTAAAAGATCCAAAAAAATCCCAGAATATTGCGAAACGAATACGAAATGAACGAAAAAAATTAAAAATGACACAATTGCAATTTAGCCGGTTGCTCGGCATTTCCTGTAGTTATTTAGGTGCATTGGAGAGGGGGAGCAGAAATCTTTCTATCAATATGGCTCGTCGGTTTCATGAAGTACTCTGTATTTCTTATGACTACTTATTAGACGGCATTACCTTACCAGAAATACCACTACAACAGTTTGTAAAAGAATCATCCACTTATGATATACGGCAAAAAGTCGATGTTATCTTAGGTACTTGTACCCCCGAGGAACTAGAATCTTGTTATGAATTGATACATAGTTTTATAATCAATAAGCGGAAAAGGAGAAATGCACGAAAAACCTAAATTCCGACATAAAAAAGAAGAAAAAATTAGGTTCCACGAATTTAAAAAGGGTATAACTCAAAACGTCACACCCTTAGGTTCCAACTTTCTTTATATCAGAAAAGTACGATAAACCATAAATAGAAAACAAATTAAAACAGCACTAATTAAGTAACCATCCCATATACGATCTTTGGAGCTTCTAACTCTTAGTTTTCCAGTGAATAAATCCTTAATATAAGGCAACCTTCCATTTATACAGGCAATGGAAATGTAGATACCCACGGCTGCCGCTGTTGTAAATAAGCTAACAACTCCTAATCCTAAAATTGCAATAATAAGTACGTATCTATATTCTGGATTCGTCCCTTGGCTTCCAAGTATCGTTGATTCAACGCCAGTTGATCCCCCCATCTTATTCGCTATATCCATCATTTTTGTGAGTATTACACTGTTACAATTAAAACAGAAATGTACAAGAATAGGTGCATATATACTTCCCGTCGCTTCAATCAACAATGCAAAAATCATTCCCATTACAAACGCATAACAAAATTGATTAAAGTTTAAGTGCATTAAACCAAATAAGAATCCACTCATAAAAATACCCTTACCAATTCCATTCTCCCGATATGAGTGATAAAATACACCACGAAAGACAACCTCTTCCGAACATGCGGGCAAAATAGCGATAAAAAATACACTGATAATTAATGGAAAAGAGGAAATCCCCTCCATCACGCCCACTGTCGTATTTTCAACAAAAAGCATGGATAATGCATTGATAACTGCAATAAGAGGAATCATAAGATACGTAAAAACAATCAGCAATAGGATTACTGATCCTTTTAATTTCGTATGCTGAACCTGATTTATTGGCCAATATTTTTTTTTAATTACAAATATAATTATAGGAATTAAAATAAGTAACTGACTGACAATAAGGGAAATAGGTAATGGTATCATGATATATTCTCTAATATAGCGAAGCACAAAAGACATCGCTATGTAAAAGATCACAATACTTAAAAATACAAAATTTGTTTTTTTCGTCCTTGTCATCCTTGCTCCAGTTTTCTTTTATTTACATGCAATTGCTTCAATCTCGATTAAAACATCCTTTGGAAGCCTAGCTACCTCTACACAAGAACGAGCAGGAAAATCTTTCGTGAAAAAAAGCAGCATATATCTCATTGATTTTTGCAAAATCATTCATCTCTTTAATAAAAACTGTAGTTTTAATAACTTGATCCGCGCTAGTACCAGCTGCTTCTAACAATGCTACTAAATTTCCTATTGCTTGCTTTGCCTGTGCCTCGATACCTGCTGGTTTCTCCGTTTGAGGATTCACCGGAATCACCCTGAAGTGTACACCATACCATTCACTTCAATTGCTTGGGAATATGGACCAATTGCTGCCGGTGCCTTATCAGTACGAATAATGTTTTCATGAATATACCTCCTATTAAATATATTTTATTTTATAATTTGCGTATTGAATTTTCGCTAATTTCAATTTTTCCCATCATTAACAATCGGCCTAGTGCACGCTTAAAAGCATTTTTGCTAAGCTTTAATTCCCTTTTAATCACTTCAGGAGATGCCTTCTCTCCAAAAGGCAGGGCACCACCAAATTCATCGATAACGTTTAATACCAGTTCAGCATCTGCGTCCATTTGCATATAAGCTTTTTCGCGCATACTCAAATCTAACTTTCCATCTTCTCGAACCCTTACAACACGTGCTTTTACTATGTCCCCGATCTGGTAATTTGCATATAAATCCTTAATCGGTATCAAACCATAATACTGATTATCTACAGCAACAAAGGCTCCTATTTCAGGATTGATGCCATAGATAATTCCTTCAACATGGTCTTCCTCCTTATATGGGCTCATGTTGCTTAAATAATCATACACTCGCATTGTAGCACATAAGCGCTCACTTTTATCAATATACAACGCAACTAAATATTCTTTCCCTTTCTTAACAGGTTCGATTTGCTCCTTAAAAGGAAGAAACAAATCTTTTTCTAATCCCCATTCTAAAAAGGCACCTATTTTACCGATTTCAGCAACTTTTAAAACAGCTAGTTGTCCAACTTCCAAAGTTGGTGATTTCGTTGTAGAAATTAAACGGTCACTAGAATCTTTATAAACAAACACTTCCAGTTCATCGCCAATCTTTATACCTTCTGGTACTTGCTTTTTAGGGAGAAGTACACCATGATCCTTATCCTCATCACCTAAATACACACCAAAGTCCTTAATTCGCACCACCTTTAGTGTTTGTTTTTTACCCAGTTCTATCATATTATTACTTCCTTTCTGTCCAACTCCTTCGCTCATGCAAAGGATACAACTGCAAATGAATTTCTTTCTTCATCACATAGATTTACTGTATATCCAGTTTCATTTTTTCCAACAAACGGTATTACGATCCCACCTAGTTTTGCCTGTTTTTTATACTCTGCCCGCATTTGACCCACATGAAAATCCTCTGGAATACATTCTCTTGCCATTTGTATATACTGCCCATTATTAACGTGGTGATTTGTATCAATATGGTGCGCCTTTACTTGAAAAGGTTCTAGACTTTCCATCGATGACGGAAGGGCAATTTTTCTCGGAGCATAATCCATTGGAATAGGATCTGCTTTACCATAACAATCCACATCACCTGGGGTTATACGGATAGGTTTTCCCGTTGTAGTATCGATTAATACCCATAATGAATTGGCTCGGGCCAAATATTCCTTTTTTTCATCTAAAATAACAAAGTTCCGATATCCGAACATACCCTTAAAATCATAGGCCTGTGTTCCAATGGCTATTTCTTCTGAAAACTTCGGATAACGATCTATAATAATCTGCCAAGAATTTAATAGCCAAGCCTTATTGTTTTGCTTTAAATAATCAATTCCCACATTTAGATCTTCTGATTGAAAGCTACTGCAATCCTGCATATAATTAATTATCGAGTCTAAACTTAATAACCCCTCTGCATCTACTTCACTGTATCTTACTCTGCTATTAATTGTATACATATTGCCTACCTTTCATTTATCATAAAAAACAATTTGCCATATTCTACAAGTTAATCTTAAGCAATTATATCACACCATTTCTAGATGTGCAAATAGAAAGACTTAATACTCAATGCCCTTTCTCGCTTTTATACCTTTGTCAAACGGATGCTTATGCTTAACCATTTCCGAAATATAATCCGCTTTTTCCACCAGCGTCTCAGAAGGATTTCGCCCTGTTAGTATAATTTCTAAGTTAGGCCCATACTGGTCTATAAACTGTATAAGATTTTCTTCTTTTATAATTCCCATTTGTATCGCATCAAGAATTTCATCAAAAATAACCATATCTACTGAATTCTGCTTTGTATACGCAGTCGCCTTTTCAAAAAGACTGTTATAATACGTAAATGCCTCGTTTTTTTCATCTCCAGATAAAGATGAATAAAAATTAAAGCTTTTCTCTATTGGATAGACATAAATCCCCTTTACAGCGCGCAAAACGGCTAGCTCACTGGAGTTTTCTGTTTTCAGAAGTCTTACTACCAAAACATTCATATTACTACCAGCCCCACGAATCCCTTGCCCAATGGCTGCTGTCGTTTTCCCTTTGCCGTCTCCATAATAAATATGAACACATCCCATTTTTTCACAAACCTTTCTTATTTCAACAAATTTAGAACAGAATAGATTAAATCCATATCTATATTTTTTCGAATACCAGATGCCAATCGATTGTATTGTTCCTCTCGATAGGTAGCCCGATCCCATTCCTTTTCAATGTTATCGTCTACTCCTTTTTCTTTTAGAAGAAGAGAGGATAAATTTTTAATCATATCTTTGCTATCAAAGATGCCATGAAGATAAGTTCCATACACGTTTCTACACCAATAACCGTCTGCTTTTATCATTACATTCTGCCCCTTTGATTTCACCTCTTGTGTTTCTTGTACCGAACAAAAATACCCGCTTCCCTCATCCATTAAATATTGATTGTCATAATCCACAAAAGTTAGCCCCATATGGATCTCATACCCTTCCACAGTTGATCCTGATAAACCAGATAGTTTTCCACCAATGTCTCTTACCTTACCAGTCACCTGTGTACGAATCTTTTCCCTTGCAAATACCGTTTTAACAGGCAGCAATCCAATCCCATTAATCGCTCCAGCTTCGATACTTTTATTTTGCATCCAATCTTCTTCCACACCATAGGGATCTTCTAACCTTGTACCTAACATTTGGAACCCCCCACAAATCCCAACTACAATTGTTTCAGAGGCGGCAGCTTTTTTAATAAGTGATTCAATTCCGTTTTGACGCATCCATAGCAAATCTCCAATTGTATTTTTTGTACCTGGTAAAATAACCACATCGGGACGCCCAAACTCATAGGCATGGCTAATGTATCGGACTGATATTCCATCAACCGCTGATAACACATCAAAATCGGTGAAGTTAGAGATTCGAGGAAGTCGAATCACAGCAACATCCACGAGACCGTTAACTAATTTTTGTTCTAAATGAGCGCTTAAACTATCTTCCTCTTCTATATCCACGTCCATATATGGAATTACTCCTACAACTGATTTTTTTGTGATATCCTCCAACATTTTTAAGCCAGGTTCTAAAATTGTTTTATCGCCTCTGAACTTATTAACAATTATTCCCTGTATTCTATTTTTCTCTTCTTCATTTAGTAACATAATTGTACCAGCAAGCTGGGCAAAAACACCGCCACGATCAATATCCCCGACTAGTAAAACTGGAGCATTTAGCATTTTCGCCAAGCCCATATTCACAATATCATCTTGTTTTAAATTAATCTCTGCAGGACTACCTGCTCCTTCTACGACAATAATATCGTATTTTTCACTAAGTCGTTTAAATGCACCCATAATTTCAGGTATAAGCTTTTTCTTATAACGAAAATATTCGGTAGCTGGCATATTTCCCAATACTTTTCCGTTAACAATAACCTGTGCCCCCGTATCACTTGAAGGCTTTAACAAGATTGGATTCATATCTGGCTCTGGTTCCAAACCCGCAGCTTCTGCCTGTACAGCCTGTGCCCTACCAATCTCAAGCCCCTCTTTTGTAATATGAGAATTAAGTGCCATATTCTGTGATTTAAATGGAGCTACTTTATACCCATCTTGTTTTAATATTCTACATAATCCAGCAGTAATAAGACTCTTACCTACATTAGACATGGTTCCTTGAATCATTATAACTTTCGCCATGATAAATCCACCTTCCTATTACCTATTACTTATTATCCTTTTTAAAATAACGAGTAATTTTTCATTTTCTAACCTTGTTTTTACCGCAATTCGATAGTAAGAATCGCTAAGACCACGGTAATTCCCACATTTTCTAATCAATATTTTTTCATTTAAACAAAGTTCATAAAGTTTCGTACTAATTTCTTCATATGGACAATAAAAAAATATATAATTTGCTTGGGAATCAAATACTTTCATACCAATTTGAGTTAAGCCATCAATTAAAAACGCTCGTTCTAAAGAAATTTTTTCCCTACATTTATTTACAAAACTGTCTTCTTCTAAAGCTGCCAACCCTGCGTATTGTGCCGGTGTTGAAACAGACCACGCCTGTCTTACTGCCTTTATTTCTCTTACCCAATCTGGATTGGAACAAAAGGCATAACCCAAACGTAATCCTGCCATACCATACATTTTCGTAAAAGCCTTTAATATAAAGAGATTTTTACATTTATTTATATAAGAAATCATTGTGAATTGATTCGAATCCTCTAAGAAATCCACAAAACACTCATCTAAAACCAAAATAATTTCACTTTTTATACAGGCTGCAAGAATAACTTCAAGATTTTCTACAGATATGGCAATACCGGTAGGATTATTTGGATTACACAAAAATAACATGTCCACATCTTTTTTCAATAGATGGATAAATGGTTCGCCTATTGTCTTGTCCTTACTAAAATAAAAGTCATTTTCATAGGTAAGTTCGTGATAGATGCATCTACATTCCACCGATTGTAACGCTTTTTCGTACTCCACAAAGCAAGGCGTAACCAAGACAGCTTTCTTTGGTTTTTTTGCTAAAACAAAAGAATAAATAAGATCAGCAGCTCCGTTTCCACATATTACTTGATTTTTCGTTAATCCATTTTTCCTTGCAAGGGCATGGCACAATTCGTCTGCCTCACTATCCGGGTATGGGATAGAGGCCTCTATTCCTTTTATTGCAGCATTTTTTACCTCTTTTGGCATACCGTATGGATTAATATTGGCTGAAAAATCAATATCTACGTCATTTCGATAAATATCACCGCCATGGATGTATTCCATTTTTCTCCCCCTACTACTCACAATAAAATTAGGAAACTTACTTTTAGTATTATGGCAGTAAGTATGCACAAGATTCCCGTTCCATACAACAACTGGTTCGCCCTATATATGTCCTCTATCTCTATTGGGCGAATCGCATCCCCAATTGTTTTTTTATGGTGCAATTTGCCAAAATACCAGGCATCGCCAGCTAGTTTAACTCCAAGCGCACCCGCACAAACAGATTCGGTCTGCGCTGAATTTGGACTTGCATGGTTATACCGATCTCTCTTAAAAATTCGAATTGCATCCTGCCCTCTCATTTTCAATAAATACGAAGTCACAATCATGAAAAAGGCTGCAATTCGTGCTGGTATGTAATTTACTACGTCATCCAATTTGGCAGCCACACAACCAAAATATAAGTATCTATCATTTTTATATCCTACCATGGAATCCATTGTATTAATTGCTTTATAAAAAAAAGCCAGCGGTGCTCCACCAAGCATCATATAAAATAAGGGAGCAATTACACCATCCGAAGTATTTTCGGCTACTGTCTCTACTGCTGCCTTTATAATTCCCTCCTCATTTAAAGGTTTTGTATCTCTGCCAACAATCATAGATACGGCATATCTTGCATTTTCTAGATTGCCTTCCTTAAGCGCATCATAAACTTTTAAACTCTCTATTTTAAGGGATTTTAACGCTAACAGTTGATAGCACATTATACTTTCTAATATAAGTCTAAAAAACCAATTTACTTGTGAGGCCATTGCTAAAATAACGATTGGAATCGCAACAGATGGAAGGATTACAAATATAACAAGTAATCCTCCCATGAATAGTTGACACCTTTCCGTCCCCGTACCTTTGTTTAGTTTTTTATCCAAATAGCCTATCCAATTGCCAATAAAACGTATGGGATGGGGTAGCCAGTATGGATCACCAAAAAATAAATCACATACGAATCCGATCATGCATGCAAATAGAGATATCATCTTTTGTCCTTTCTTACGTATTCTGCACAATATTTTATATTTCTTTTTTCATATATATAACCTTTTCCCCTGTTATCCACTTATCTGGATCTAATTCAACGAAATATCCACAAGCATTTTCTGTTTTCCAATCAAAATAATCTTTTTTCATATCTCCGTAAGTGGATAAAATAGACATAATTGTTCCACCGTGCAGAAAGAGAGCTGCCTTTTCTATATGATTGTTACGCAAATCAGATACAACTTCCTCCCATGCTTCTAAACACCGGTGAATAAACCCCGCCTTATCTTCTCCGTTGGGAAATGGATCTGTTCCATTGCTATCTATCCATGCCTGATATTTCTCATTACCATTTAGCTCTTCGTAGTTCTTATTCTCAAAATCGCCAAAGTCCATTTCTTTTAACCCGGGATACGTATGATAAGTGTAGTCACTGCCATAGGCTATATCAGCCGATTGTTTACAGCGTAACATAGGGCTTCCCCCCAAAAAAGAAATTTGAGGATACTCCTTTCCCTCAATTTCCTGAATGCCCTCCTTAGACAACGGTTCATCGGTTTTTCCAATATAACGCCTCTCTACATTTCCTTTTGTTTTTCCATGACGAATTAATAAAAGTTCTATCCGACTTCTTCTTTCTGATTCGAAGGCCTATTTAATTACCGTTCCAATCCCACAAACAACTCGATGTACCTCATTTGCACTTTGAGCGAGAAAACAACCAATCCGGCCGGCTGTCTCTCGGAAATCTCTATCTACTTTATTGATTGGAACAACACCAGAACCTATCTCATCCATAATTATAATAATATCCGGATTCTTTTCTACTATCATTTTGACTGCTTTTTGCATATCTATTCCTGTATTCATATGTTTTTTTATCCACAAATGAAAATTGTTCCATATTTTCACATTAGCAAAGTCAATTTCCTCTTCCCATCCATTTAAGATGATTCCCCCATTGCCTGCTATTTTTTTTGCATATTCAAACTTCCCTTGGTATGATCCGCCAATTATTAAACGCATGCTATTTAAATTACCTTTCTTATTTAAATGAAATTGTCAACCGTTCAAAGTCTCTACATTCATCTTAATATCAGATGAAATATTACTGCCATACCGGCTATGAACAACTCACAAACTTGCAAAAACCAGCCAGCTAAGTCGCCTGTGATTCCACCAAAATTTTTCTTTGCCATGTTACGATAGTAAAGAAAAAAGGCTAGTACTCCCGCTCCTATCAACCACCCTATTTGCTGATTTGTCGTAATGATACCAATGATTCCAATACTCAAATAAATAGTAAGAATAATTGCTGTGGTCTTCTTAGCTGCACCATCTGCAAAAGTTGCAGCCAGTCCACTGTTTTTTGCACATGGAAATAATACAATACTAAGTCCGCTTAATGTACGAGACACGAAATATCCCCAGATTACCAGATGTAAACTACTTCTTGTCATTTCTGCCATAATTCCAATAGATGCGATAAAATAAATTATTGTAGAAATGATAGCAAAAGCGCCTACATGGGGATCTTTCATTATTTCTAATTTTCTTTCCTTACTTTGATAAGAATGCAAGGCATCTGAAGTATCGATAAAGCCATCTACATGAATTCCCCCTGTAATGAAAACAGGAATAATTGTTAAGACAGACGCCATAAATAACGTCGAGACTCCTGTATGAAGGCACCATAAACCTACAAAATATTGTACACAGCCAATTACAACACCAACAATTGGAAAGAAACACATCGTATAACGCATACTTTTCTTATTCCATTCACATCGCGGCATAGGAATCTTAGAGTACATGGAAAATGCTATAATTAAAGAACGAATAACATTCATCTACTTTTACCCCTAATTTATATTTTCTTCTTAAGAATAACTGGTATTGAATAAACAACTTCTATAACTTCGTCTGCTAACTTTGCCAACTCGGTATTTATATGCCCAAGAGTCCTTAAGTAGTTTTGCGTTTCTAGATCATAAGTAATCCCGTCTTCATACAAATTATTTGTCACAATAACAAGATGCTTGGACTTCTCAATTAATCTTTTTACCCCCTCCAATACGAAGTGAACCGTGTCACTTTTTGCACCTTCTTTTGAAAACATTTCATTTGCTACAAGGTTTGACATACATTCTAAGAGTACATCGCAACCGTCCTCAAACTCAATCTGTTGCAATCCCACATAACATTCCACCGTATGGAACATTTTTTTTGCTCTCATCTGTCTATGCCTTTTTATTCTATCACGGCATTCTTGATCAAAGGGTTGCATCGTTGCAATATAGATTCTTTTTGCCCTGCTGGTAAGCAGTAACGACTCTGCATATTCAGATTTTCCACTGGCACTACCGCCATACGAGTGTAAGCACATTTTCACCTTCCTTAAAGCGGCTTATATTCTTCTATTTTTATATCCTCAAAAGTATTCATTGACTTATAAATATCATGCGCCATATCAAACAATGGCATGGAAGCCACTGCCCCTGTGCCTTCCCCTAGGCACATCTCACAAGTAAGTAGCGGTTTTAAGCCAAGCATATCTAACAACAACTGGCCTGCCGGCTCCTTTGATACATGGCTTGCCAAAATGTATTCCTTTACATTTGGACATATTCGAGTTGCAACAAGGGCTGCTGTAGCAGATATCATTCCATCCATTAACATCGGGATTTTATAATATGCCCCCCCTAAAAAAAGGCCAACCATTCCCGCCAAATCAAGACCGCCGACCATTTGTAGCACCTCTAATGGTTTTTCTGCATTTACATTATGTAATACGATTGCTTCTTTAATTACCTGGATTTTCTTTTCTAAGCCTTCTTTCGATAGTCCTGCTCCCTTCCCAGTTACCGCCTCTGGCGTTACTTGCAATAGAACCGAAGCTACCGCACTACTAGTCGTAGTATTTCCAATACCCATCTCTCCAACGGCGAGCATATGATATCCATCTTCCTTACATTCTCTTACAAGATCGATACCTATTAAAATTGCTCTTGTAACCTCCTCCCTCGTCATGGCGGGCACCTTGTGAAAGTTTTTCGTTCCCTTCGAAATTTTCATAGTACGAAGTGGATAAACATCCCCGATATCATCCAACTCTTGTGCAACACCAATATCAACGGGTATGCACATTGCACCGGCTCTCTTAGCCATTAAGCAGACACAGGACTCCCCTTTTGTAAATTGCCTCGTGACAATTGCAGTAACAGAAGAATCCGTCTGTGTGACTCCCTCCTCAACGACGCCATTATCTGCACACATCATAATGACCGCTTTTTTATCAACCGGTGCATCAATATTCCTTGTTATCCCTGCTATTTTAATTATTGCATCCTCCAGTAACCCAAGGCTATGTAGCGGTTTAGCCACACGATCCCAGCGTTTCTGAGCATTTTTTACTATCTCCTTGTCTGGAAGCTCTATCCCATTGATAAAATATTCTAACGTATATACATCACGATCCGCGTCCATCATTTATCCATCCTACTTTCCATGAAATATATTTTCCCACTGAAAACTAACGGTAACTATTTACCATTTTATCTATTTGAATAATCTTTCCATTCTTAATATCCTCATCCAAATTTGGATCTATATATTCAAGCAATGCTTTTATTGCCGTTCCATGGGATACGAATAGTATATTCTCATATTGTGTCTGGCTTGTCCACTCCCATATGCAGTCTATCATTCTTTTTTGTAATATATCCCACGACTCAACCATTGTATAATGAGCAAAGTTCATGCCTTTCTCTGGTACTTTAAGGATTTTCCCTGTTGCGCTGCCAAAATCCCGTTCCTGTAACCGCGAATCAATCTTCACATCTTCAATTTTTAATTCCTCTGCCAAAATAATTGCGGACTCGTGGGCACGTTTCAGGGGACTCGTAACGATTTGATCCCATTTAACTCCATTCATTTGCCCAGCCAACCTTCTTATTTGTTTAATTCCTTCTTTATTTAGTGGAATATTATAGATTCCTTGCAAACGGCCTTCTCTATTCCAATCCGTCTGCCCGTGCCTAATTATTGCTATGCTCACGCCGACTCCATTTCTTTCTTTTTCATTCAATAATCACATGCAGATTCTAACATATTTCAAAAGATGAAACAATCAACAATTGACAAGTGAAAAATATCTCAAATTAACGAATAAATTGCTAAATTGTTTGAATTTTTTTAAAAAGTAAAAAAGTACTTGCCAAAGCAAACTGATTCATGTATAATACATTTTGTCATTAAGCAATGGGCTATCGCCAAACGGTAAGGCACTGGACTCTGACTCCAGCATTTCAAGGTTCGAATCCTTGTAGCCCAGTCAAAGCATCACTTTGTGGTGCTTTAATTATGTGATCATTCTATACCATACATTTTATCATCAATAATGGGCTATCGCCAAACGGTAAGGCACTGGACTCTGACTCCAGCATTTCAAGGTTCGAATCCTTGTAGCCCAGCTAAAAAGCATCACTTTGTGGTGCTTTTTTCTTTTCCCATGAATTTTATATATATATTTTATTTGGAGCTGCAGGGCGCTGGGGCCATCCAGCCATTTAGTAGATTATACTAGATAGCTGGTTTTTCCTTCGACTTGTTTTAATCATTCAAAAACTGAAATATCAATGGCATCCCACTTGCAGTCTCTAACCCCTTTAATAGAACCAAATTTCTTTGCCACAATTTTAATATTGTCGAACCTTATATTTTCCATTGGCTGTTCCAGAAACCCTTCTATATCAAATGCTTGAGAACTCCCTCCATAATTCTCTGCCAACTGTGCTGTTACGTTACGAACTGTAACATTTCGTACCGTAGGAATTCCTTGCTCCAAGGGTACTTGCTCCGTCATCTTAACCCAATGCTGCGGTATGATACCATGGTAGGTCTTTGGTATCTCACAATAGCTATAAGATGGATTCCAATCCAACTGAAATGAAAATGGAACCATTACATTTACCATTTTTAAATCTTCAACTTGTATATCCTCAATCCGTCGCGTTCTTGCCGACAGTCCGAAATCCACATGAGGTGCCGTTAAATTGAATTTTTACTGTATATTTAATCCTCCGCTCGTCTCACCGAGGTAATTCCGGATGCCGGGACACACTTTCAATACGATATTTTCGCAACTTTGTTACCGAAAATCTGAATGCGGCCAGCTCATACGACACTATCGTCATTACAGGAAATATGACAACCGCTTATTCTTACGTTCCTACAGGAATCCACATCGATCCATCTGTACTTGGACCGGCGTTATCTCTTATTGTAATACCCTCAACAGAAACATTGGAAGAATAACATAAATGCACATTCCAAAATCCTGAACGCACACATTCAAAATCTTTTAAGTCTACGTTATGGGATTTCCAGACCAATACATTCCTAGGCCTTGTACAATCATAATCTACTGCCCAACGTAGCCCCATCTCTTCATAAAGTTTTCTCATACCACCTTTACGGTCTTGTCCCCAGTACTGATTCCACCAAAATTCGCCTTGTCCATCAATTTTACCCGATCCTGTAATCGAAACATCTCCCTGCTCTCTTATATTAATAAGCGCTGCTGGCCACTCCATTTCAATTCCCGCAACACGCGTAAATAAAAGAGGATAAGCCTCTTCTATGGTTGTACCAAGTAAAACTGCTCCCTCTTCTAAATGAAATTCAATTCCTGTTTTTAAAAATAAGGAACCAGTTAAATAGACACCTGGTGGTACAATAACTTTCCCATGATATCTACCTGCATCGTTTATGGCACTTTGAATATGAGCGGTACATAAAGTTCCCCCATCTGGCATTGCGCCATATTCTAATATATTAAAAACTCTTCGCATTTTCATACCTCCACTGTTTTCTAATAATAAACTTCTATTAGTGAAAGTCCACATGAAGGAGCTGTAGGGCCCGCCTCCTGCCTATTACCGCTTTGTAGTATATCGTTAATTGCTTCTGGTACCATCCTACCACTTCCTACTTCAATTAAAGTTCCGGCAATAATTCGCACCATATTGTACAAAAATCCATCTCCTTCAACGGTGATTCTTACTTCCCCCTCTTCTTCTCTAATCGTAATATGATGAATGGTTCGAACCGATGACTTTTTCATCTTTTTCAAAGAACAAAACCCGATAAAATCATGTTCACCTTCTAAATACTTTGCGGCTGTCCGCATCTTATCCATATCTAACCCATATCCAAGATGGTAAATATAATTACGCGCAAAAACATTTCTTATTTTATTCGTTCCAATACGATACTCATATTTTTTTCCCTTGGCATTTAAACGGCTATGAAATCGATCGTTTACCGTTGAAATAGAAGTAATCACAATGTCCTTTGGTAAGTACAGGTTTAGATACTCTAATATTTCATCTTCGGATAAATCGGTTGATAAATGAAAATTTGCCACCTGTCCCTTCGCATGTACCCCCGCATCAGTTCGGCCAGAACCGTGTATTTCTACTGGCTCTGAAACCATTTTTTCTATGATTTTTTCTATTTTCCCTTGTATCGTATTTTCTGTATTTCCCTGTTTCTGCCATCCATCATATCTTGTCCCATCATACTGCACTATAATTTTATAATTTTTCATTTTTTCTCCTAACATGATTTCTAATATAAAAACACCGGAATCGGCCATGCCATTTCCGGTGCAATTACAATCTCTTTATCCTTAACTAAGCGAATTCCCCAATTCGACTAATGCCAACGTAGATATGGCTGATCTTATACCAAGTCGGAAAATCAACAATTCCAGTTGATGGTAATCCAAAAATATTTTGGAATTCTTCAACTGCTTCCTTCGTCGTTTCATCAAAATATCCACTTGGTACAACCGATGGAATAGCTGTATAGACCGATGATATTGTTTGTAATTGTTCCTGCATTTGTCTTACTTTATCCCCACTTGAACCTACGGTTAAATCATACCCTGGCCAAGAAGCTGGAATTCCTGAAATCTGTTCTGCAGTATTAATGTACATATCCTGCCCATAGTAATATCGGATAATCTCAATTGGGCTGTAACCCTCATCTCCTAAATCTTTTGATCCCCACTGACTCATCCAATTTGGACAAGTGACTCTTCTTCCATCACAATATTGCGTTAAAATTGGCTGCTTCACATTTGGCCTTGACAAATACTGATCAAAGATTTCATCTACAACAACCGAGATATCTTCAAAAATGTTTCTTCCATAAATCCACTTGTGGTCGTAAGCGGTAGATGATGTAATGGTAAAATCATAACCTTGATTCCGATACCATTCTGTATATACGCGGTTAAGTGTAAAAGACATAATCGCAAGTACATTAGCTACAATAGTATCCTCTGGCCAAGTAGCATAAATTTCACTGGATGCAACATTTTTAATATAATCACGGTAAGGTACAAAATAATTTGGTGCTGAAGTATTGGAAGGTACACCGTCATGTACGACAACCGTTTGAGGTACAACAACACGGCTTAATACAATTTCTCCGCTTTGATTTGTCGGTTTAATTTCTGATTCTGCAATTTTAGGCGGATATATCCCGTAAAGCGTATGATCGGGTATATCAATAGTCTCCTGTGCTCCCTCATTTAACGACAAAGGTATCATTCTAGCTGACTGTACAGAAAGTGAATCCGGTAATAATTCCGAACCATCAATTTGTACCGACTCAAATCCCTCTGCCTCAATTCGAATATTATACTCTGAATAGGGCCTTGGCTCTCCTGTTTGTTGACTGTACTCCAATGGTGGGGCAGGCAGTTCAATATCTTCCGTTTGACCAGACGAATTTGTTACCAATTGCTCCACTAGAATATCAGGTTCATCTCGATTATAAACTCTGACTACTGCATTTGCAATTGGTGCATTGTTCTCCGATGATACAACGTCAATCTGTAACATTCCATGGGAAGAGCCGTCTGTTTGTGCTGCTTTTAATATGTTCATCCACATACCTCTTTTCAGTATTATGGATAATATATGCAATATTTCAGAAAATGAGAATCGCTTAATCTATTTTTTTTGATTTGGTACAATCACACAACTATTTCCACTATCTAAACGCATAGACCTACCATTCATAATAATTAATCCATTTTTATAATCAATGGAAAAAAATGTTAGAGAATTTGAGTCTTGGTTTACGGCTACCAAGTGCTTATCATCTGGGAAAATTTCAATGTCTTTGGGATAATCTCCACTAATAGGAAGTACACATTTTTGATATAACAAACCACTTTCTGGGTGCCGTTCAAATATCCCCACACTATTATCACCTGCATTGGAGCAGAAAACATAGCGATCATCGGATGAAAATTTCAGTGCACAAGCGGCACTTCTTTCATCTTTTTTATTTCCAAGTGTAGAAACAAGCTGTTTAAATTGAAATTCAGGCTGCTCATCATGTGGAAGATAATTATATACGGAAATATAATTTTTCAATTCAGAAATCAGGTACATATGACGCCCATCTTTACTAAATCTTAAATGGCGAGGCGCCGAATTCATTTCACAATGAATAATATCCACAAGGCGAATGGATCCCTCATTATGATCAAACTTATATATTTTCACCTGATCAATTCCTAAATCAACCATACATAAAAATTTTTCATCCGGTGTAAATTGTACACAGCTAATATGAGGTCTAAAATTTCTTTCGGCGACACTTCCAATGCCTCGATCGAAAATTTCCGCAGTTATGCGTCCGACTGACCCATCTGGCTTAATTTTTGATACGGTCATTTTTCCATCATGGTGACCCGCAGTTATGAGGTATCGATTCGCTTTATCTGTCGTAGCAAAACAACCGCGCATCCCTTTTATAGAAGTTGTATTAATGTGTTCTAAATCACCATCTGGTAAAATTTTAAAAGCTGCAATTCCTTCATCAACTACAGAATAAAGGAATCTATTATCATGAGAGACAGTCAAATAAGAAGAATTATTTACACTTTCCTCTCTTCTTTTTGTAAAACGTCCATTTTCAACGTCAACTTCTAAAATAGATATGCCTTTACTGGAGCCATGGAAAGTATAAGAACCAACATATGCGGTATAATTTTTTCCCATTCGGACTCTCCTCCTTTAATTTCTGACTTTCTTACATAATATCATAACTCGTCCTAATTTTCAAATAAAAAAACTTGACATCTCGTTGCACTCTGCTATAATAATTTTGTTTGTTTGTTAAGTAATACTAAACTTTATGTTTATATTTATTCGTACTTCCAAAATAAACGATAAATGATATTTAAGACATAAGAGAACTGTTTAAAAAATTCACCTTACAAAACAGGTAGTGAGGTTTATATGAAAATAGGACAAAAAATAAAAGAACTTCGA
>JBKTKK010000007.1:0-16178 GCA_047242405.1 Lachnospiraceae bacterium
ATTCTGTTTGTCGTTCTTTCCGTACAGATTTCCTCTACTTCAACTGGAGTAATTCCATCCTTGTTGATACAGTAAGCAATCAGCTTGTCCAATTCCATTTTAATATTTTCCATTTCATCTCCTGTTTTAAACAGGAATAAATCAAGCGCCTCTCTCGTAATCTTTTGCCCATTTTGAGATAAATTACCGATAATCCACCGCTTTAAGGATGCCTCATCTTGCTTTGACAAATCAGCGGCATAACCGATTTCTCTTAATCGCTTATACAGCCTGCCCCTTTTATCAATTTCACTTTCTACAAAGATGATATAGGTGCTATCTGGAAGTTTTGGCAGATATTCCACCCACTCCTCTGCTGTGCTCTTAAACAATCCACTATCTTCAATTATAATTAAACGTTTATCCGAAAAAAAGGGTAAGGTCTCTGCCATATCTTTTACAACAGAAAAATCAAGATCTTTTCCTTCAAAATAACTGTAATTCATCGCATCATCGCCGATAATAGCCTCTTTTAATCGATTTTTATAACTACGTCTTAAAAATGGTTCATTGCCATATAGTAAATAAATTTGTTTCCATGTTCCACTTTTTAAATCTTGATTTAAATTTTGCAATTATAAGGCCCTCCTTTCACCAAGCCAAGGTGCACAAACTCATGGCTTAAAAACTCAAAACACCCAAGTGTTCCAATAATATTTTGGTTCCAATTATAATTAATATAAAGCCACCGGTAAATTCTGCTTTCTTCTTATATTTCCTTCCAAAGACATTTCCAATTTTTACACCAACAAAAGACAAGATAAAAGTAATTACACCGATAAACGATACAGCAGGTACGATGTCAACGTTTAAGAATGCAAATGTTATGCCGACTGCTAAAGCATCAATGCTGGTAGCCAGCGCTAAAAGAACCATTGATTTTACATCTACTGCATCATCACATTCTTCCTCTTCGCCGCCAAAAGCTTCCTTTAACATGTTGATACCTATAATGCATAATAAAAAGAAGGCGATCCAATGGTCAATAGAATTAATTTTCCCTTGAAAACGGACCCCTAAAAAATAGCCTATAAGTGGCATTAAAGCCTGAAAACTCCCAAAATACAATGCAATAACCAATGCTCTCTTTTTGTCCATAGATTTCATCGACAATCCTTTACATACAGCCACAGCAAATGCATCCATTGAAAGACCGACTGCGATTAAAAACAACTCAACTAAGTTCATCCCGACTCCTTTATGTATTCCAGTTTTCACATTTCAAAATATTTTGATTATATCCAATCTACTCTTTCTTGTCAATGTCTCTGTTAAGAAAGGTTGCGATACTCCATTTATTTTTTCTCATTTTAAATATTATGGCCCCTGCATCTTTCGTTTGGATAACTTTCACATCCATATTCTCTAACCTCTGCAACAACTCCTGATGAGGATGACCGTATATATTATTTTTACCACAACTAATCCATGCATACTTGGGACGTACACTTTCTAGAAACTTATCATTTGTGGAGTACTTTGAACCATGATGTGCCACCTTCAAAATATCTACCTGCTTTAAATCCGTTAACTTAGCTTCAACCGCTTCCGTTATATCTCCGGTAAATAACATAGAAAAATCCTGATAGATTAATTGCAATACAATGGAACTGTCATTTGCCTCTTTTATCTCATACCCTCTTGTAGGATGTAAACAGCTAAGCTGCAAACCTTTATAATTTAATTCCATTCCTTTTTCCAAATACTCGACTGCAATCTCGTTTTCACGAATAAAGTTTATGAAAGAAACTAACGCTTGATCTGTATTTTTAATAGCTGGAACGAATATCTTTCCAATGGATATACGCTTATCCATGATGATTTCTGCAATTCCATTTGTATGGTCCATATCTGAGTGGGTAATAATTACATAATCTAAATGGGCTATACCCTTCGAATATAGAAAAGGGGTAATAATCCGCTCCCCTACCGCATCCTTACTGCTACTTCCTCCATCTATAAAAATCGTCAAATTATCCGGATGCCGGATAAATATTCCATCCCCCTGTCCCACATCAAGCATAACAATTTCAAAGCTACTCGTTTTTAGCGGATGAATCCACACAAATAAGGTTAAAACATATATTACAATTAGGCTTATCCTTTTTCTTATTTTATCCGTTTTACCAACGGCATATTCCTTTTTCCTTCCCTTTATCCACAAGAAAGGAGACATTAGCAAGGCATAATAGATAACTATTTTCCCTATTCCTGGTTTTCCAATAATATGGCACGCTCCAGGCAGACATAAACTAAGCTGACTGATTTTATTATAAATGTGAACGATAAACCACCCGGCTGCAGCTAATTTTTTTCCTATAGCTATGGAAACTAAGGCTGTGAGGCAACTGAATAAGGCACTCATTAGTAATAATGGTGCAAGGGGCAGGATGAGACTATTTACAAAGATTGCATAGATTGGATACTGATAGAAATTATACGCAAGAATTGGCAGCGTATATAATTGAATCGAAAGTGAAAAAAGAAACGCCTTCCCCCCTTTGTTATTCCCTCCATACCATTCATTTAACATAGGGGAACCAAGGGCAATCCCCATAACTGCCAGAAAGGAAAGCTGAAACCCAGATTGAAACAATTGAAGGGGAAAATAAAACAGAATACAAATACATGCGCATGAAAGGGATGAGGCCATATCATACACGCGGCCCTGTACATTTGCCCCTGCATAAATAGAAAACATGAGAATGGCGCGGATGGCAGATATTGAACTTCCACTGATATAACCGTATCCAGCGAAAAAAAAGAAAGAAACAAATCCAGCCACAGGAAAAGAGCCACTTATCCGCCTTACTCCTTGGTAAAACAACAGGCCAATAATGGAAATATGAAGCCCCGATACAGCTAAAATATGGGAGATACCACTGTCTTGAAATAATTCGTTTATATCCTCCTCAAGGATTGACTTATCTCCAAGTAAAACAGATTGAAATATACCGCTAATTGGTTGTTTACAGACGCGACTGATTGAATTGATTAAGATAGTCCTAATTTGAAATAAGATGTGATGAATGAAATCGGTCTTTGTACTGGTGATATTTATAGATTTCCCAAATATAAGATAATCAATTTTTAAGGCACGATAATATTTTTTTGCATGAAACTGTCCAGGATTTGTTGCCTCATCAAAGAAGACGACATCCCCATTGGCTTCAATTTTATTTCCAATCTTAAGTCCCTTCCCCTTTTCTTTCTCGATGGAAAGGATTACGTCTCTTGTTTTAAGACCATGTTCCTTAATTACGACTCTGTTTTTCGTAAGGTATATCCATATCTGTTCCTTTTTCAAACGTATATCCGTTATTGTTCCTTGCACGTAAACATTTTTCGTATGATCTGGGAAGCGTGCAAAGTATTGATCCAGCCTTGTAGATTTTTGTGCATTGAAAAATGCAACCATTCCGAGATAGGTTAGGAACGGCAAAAAGAATAATCGCTTTTTTCTGCCGTCCTCCCACTTTTTCAATTTCATTGATAAGACACAGGCTGCCAATTCCATTAACAAACAAAATAAGATTCCTGTCTCTTGACCAAACTGCGCAATGAACTCTCCAAATACCCATGCTGCAGCCATATATAAAAATGGTCTTTTAATTTGTCATCTCTCCAATATAATCTAAGTCCCGATCAAAGGGTTCCAAAAATGAAATACTGTCTTTAAACATTACATTGGCTGATCCATTGATTAATATTTGTACCTTTCGAATGTTTGGCAACTCAGCCAACGTATTTACTACAGAATAAACAGGAATATAATCCTTAACATTTAGCGCATCGCTTAGAAATGTACTGTCAAAATTAACATAACAAACATTATCTTTCACCGATGTCCCAAGCAATCGTAAATTTTTAGGTAGTGTTGGGTATAATCCTTCTTCACTAGGTCCAGCAATTAATTGTTCTACTACATAACGTTCCAATGAAAAATTAGATGTGTAATTGATTATAGCCGTCTTTTTTAGCAACTTATCCCCGGCTTCATTTGTAAAGTAGTATACAACGGAAGTTGATTGAACAGAATTAATATCCTTCCCTATAATATCTACAAAATCAGAAGCAACCATCTTCCCCACCGGTGTTCCATCTTCGGAAGTTAACGGTTTATCGGCTATGCTTATATAAACGCAATCAACCCCATTGATTTGTACAAAAGTTCGAACAAGTGCTGCCCGAAATATCATTTCCGTTATGTTATCCATGCTATAGTAGGATTCATCAAAATTTAAATACAATATATTATTTTCAATCCGATACGTATTTAGTTGTATACTTGCTGGAACTGTTGTTACATTTTTATCTTCTGTAGAAGTCTTTAGTTCATTCCACAACTCCTCAATTAGCGCATCCGCATCCTCTGTTTCTGTTGAATATTTTGAACAAACTAATTCTGAATTTGACTGCTCCAGATAATAAATAGAATATTCTTGACCTATTTTTTGGTTATCTTTCTCACTACTGCAGCCTGTAAAGATGGAAGCAAAGAGGACAACAGGGAGAATGATCTTCATTAATATTTTCATTGTATCCTCCTATGCCAAATAAGTAAGAGGGATACGTACGATAAATGTACTGCCTTCTCCTACTTTACTTTCTAAACGGATTGCCCCATGATGCAATAGAATAACACTTCTTGTAATGGCTAAACCAAGTCCTGTTCCGCCCGTTTCCCTCGATCTAGCTTTATCTACACGATAAAATCGCTCAAATATATGATCTCTCGCATCTTCCGGTATCCCAACGCCTGAATCCGTTACCGTTACATAAAAATATTTGTGATCGGCATTTAAAGAGACTTTCACCCAACCTTCATCTTTATTATACTTTACAGCATTTTCTATTAAATTGGTAAGGGCTAGGCTGAATTTCGTTTCATCCACCTCTGCTATAACTGGTCGAAAACTCTCAAAAACTAATTCTATGTTTCTCTTTTTTGCAATAGGGCGTACCCTTTTTAGAATAATTTCCAGTAACTCATTGATATTCACTTGCTCCACAGTCATCTCTGTTGCTGTTTTATCTAATTTTACTAAGGCCAATAAGTCATTAATAATTTTGGTTTCTCGATCAATTTCATCCGAAATATCACCAAGAAATTCACGATAAAGTTCAACCGGAACATCATCTTGAAGCATTAACGAATCCGCCAACACCCGGATAGATGTGATTGGTGTTTTTAATTCATGAGAAACGTTCGAAACAAATTCCTGGCGAGACTGATCAATTGCCTTTAAGCGGTGCAATACTGCATTAAAAGATTCCACAATTGCTCTCACCTCGCTAAAGCCTGTCTCTTCAATTTCCACATCTAAATTGCCCTCTTTTACATTATTGATATTTGAAGATACCTTTTTTAGCGGTTTTGTATAATAGTTCGATAACATATATGCTACCACAAGCATGATGACCGAAAGAAACACTTCCAAAATATCTGCTTTGCTATTCATATCTTTTACTAATTCACGAATAGAAGAAGTTGACGCACTCACAAACATTATACCCGTTGTTTTCGTTTCTTTGCCACTCGTATAAGTAACTGGTAAAATCATTTCCACAAACATTTTTTCTTTATTATAATTGTAATAGGAAGTATCTCCTCGAAACCCCTGAAAAACTTCTTCTGATATACAAGTCTTATTTAAATCAATGGAATATGTATCCGCCACGATTTTAAAAGAATCATCAATTAATAGGATTCTTCCATTATAAATTTCAGCTAGCTGATTAATTTCTCCGAGCATTTTATCATCTAGCGCTTCTGATAAATATTGAACATTACCAATCCTTTTTGCTAATATTCCAGCTGCATATCTTAATTCGATATTTCTTTGCTCTACCATCTTGCCTTCATAAGAAGCTAACATAATCTCTTTTATACAGAATGCAGGTAAAAGCCCCAATATAAAAATTAAAATAAACAGATGCAAACGTACACTTTTAAATTTGTCCAGCACTGGCTTACCCCTTAAAATAATAGCCTACGCCCCATTTCGTGTGAACATATTTTGGTTCGCTCGGATTTACTTCAATTTTTTCTCTAAGCCTTCGAATATGCACATCAACGGTACGTACATCCCCTGGGTATTCATATCCCCAGACAATATTCAACAAACTCTCACGGCTATACACTTTATTAGAATTCATAACAAGCAATTCTAATAAATCAAATTCTTTCGCTGTTACATTAATTTCTTTTCCTTCAATAAATACACGCCGTCCCTCACAATCTAATTTTAAATCGCCAACGGTAATTTCTTTATCATTTTCCTCTTTTTCTTTGTTTTTATTATGACCATTGCGACGCATAATCGCTTTTATACGCGCTTTCACTTCAAGTATGTTAAAGGGTTTTGTTATATAATCATCTGCACCATATTCTAGGCCGAGGATCTTGTCCATATCATCCCCCTTCGCTGTTAACATAATGATTGGCATGTTGGAAAATTCTCTAATTTGTTGGCATACCTCAAACCCATCCATTTTTGGCAACATAACATCAAGTAAGACGACATCATATTCTGTCTGCTTTGCCATTGACAGTGCTTCTTCTCCATCATAGGCACAATCTACTTCCATCTGATCTTGTAGAAGGCTAAAACGGATTCCTTTCACTATCATTTTTTCATCATCCACTACTAAAACTTTAGCCATGAACTCACTCCTGTTCTATCAGTCATTATTTTGCTATAATTAAATCTTTTATCTTTTCAAATACGGCTTCCTTTATACCAGGTATATTCTTTATTTCCGAAATATCAGAAAAACGGCCATTTGTTTCGCGATACTGTATAATTGCTTTTGCCTTTGCTTCTCCAATTCCTGGCAACGTCATTAGCTGGTCCATTGTAGCCAAATTTATATTTATATACGGATCTGACGTCTCATTGAAAAAGCCTGGCGAATGCGCATTAACGGTGTTCTCCGAACCAGCTTTTATTTCATCAACCGTTGGAACATAAAGTTTCTCACCATCTCGTACTTTTTCAGCCATATTTAAATAGTCCGTTACGGCACTCTCTGTAAATCCCCCAGCCATGGCAATGAGTTCAAACACTCTTGCCCCATCTTCGGCATCGTATACACCTGGATTATTAACCGCACCACAGACAAACACATAAAGCAAATGCCCCTTTGTTTCTTCAAATGCACGAGAAAGCAAAGAGACGCTTGACTGCTCCCAAGCAGGGGGACTTTCATTTTTTTGCGTTATATTGTACAAAAAACTGGCAACTAAAAAAAATGCTACGATTGTACCATAACGGATGTATTTCAAATAATTTTTTTTACGCATAAAGCCTCCTTGTCAAATGACAACTGTGATTCTTATACGTATTTATGCCTGATAAGATTTATTTTACCTAATTCCCCCCAGATAGCAAGTATGTTTTGTAAATAAAACAATAGGTGTAGCTTATTTCCACTTAAAGATAAGGATACCAGCAATGGCAAGTGCCATTCCTAAAATTTTCTTCCAGTCAAATCCCGTTTTTTCCACCCCAAACGCCCCAAACACTTCAATTAAATATGCAACCAATAACTGCGATGTTACAATAATCATGACTGCTTTTGCAGGCCCTAGGGCCCCCATACTTTTAATTACCGTAATTGTAATAAAGGCACCAATTACACCACCTAATAACATGTACTTATTATCCACGCTCCACACTGCAGTCACAGGCTCTCTCCCCGTTACAAACCAGGCAATCACACAGGTCAAAAATGCAGTAAGTTGTACAAAGCCTGCTGCTACCCAGATACTACTTTGCTTTGTTACTTCTGTATTAAAAACCCCTTGTACGCTCATTAAAGCACCAGATAACAATGCCATCAATAGTCCTAACATAAAAAACCTCCTAAAATGAATATAATAGCAATGCTGAAATATTTAACAGCGATTCATATCTCCACATTAATATAACCATTTTAGGAAGTTTTTAGTCATTGCCCCTTTGATTTTAACACGTAAAACACGCTTCTAATATACCAATCATTTGATCGACATTCTTTTTGTTAATAATTAGTGGAGGTACAAAACGAATGACATTTTGTCCCGCCGCTATAAGAATTAGCCCCTTTTCCAATGCCTTGTTTATAATCGTTGCTGGGGGCACACAGAGCTCTATCCCATGCATAAGACCCATTCCACGATGGGCCGTAACAACATCATATTTCTCTACTAATTGATCCAACTGTGCACCTAAATAGGCGCCAATCGCTTCAACCTGATCTAAAATGTTATCGTCTTTGAATATGTCTAATACTTTTTTTGCAGCCGCGCAAGCAAGGGGATTCCCGCCATAGGTCGTTCCATGGTCACCAGGTCCCATAGAAGCCGCTCTCTCTTTACAGAGAAAGGCGCCAATTGGTAAACCACCTCCAAGGGCCTTTGCAACTGTTACAATATCTGGCTCGATTCCATAATGCTGATAACAAAACATCTTACCTGTTCTACCCATGCCGCACTGAATTTCATCTAAAATTAGAAGAATATCCCGTTCATCACAAAGAGCACGAACTCCTTGTAGGAAATTTGGATCTGCCGGATATATTCCCCCTTCTCCCTGCAATGTTTCCAAAATTATGGCACACGTTTTATTGGTAATTTTCTCTTTTACACTTTCCAAATCATTGTAATTGGCAAACTTAACAGGACCAATTAAAGGTAGAAATGGTTTTTGGTATTTTTCATTTCCCGTTACTGATAAGGCACCGAGGCTTCGGCCATGAAAAGAGTGATTCATTGCAATAATTTCATGATCTTGGCATCCATCCTTTACATAGGCATACTTCCGAGCTAATTTTATTGCACCCTCAATTGCTTCCGTCCCACTATTGGTGAAAAAAACACGATCCATTCCGGAGACGTTCTTTAATTCATTGGCTGCTTCAACCGCAGGTACATTATAAAATAGATTTGATGTATGGATTAATTTGTCTACCTGGGCTTTTATTGCCTCATCAAAATCTTTATAGTGATATCCAAAAGCAAATACGGCGATGCCTGCACCAAAATCTAAATATTTTTTTCCATCGCTGTCATATAAATAAACGCCCTCTCCATGATCTAATACGACAGGATAACGGTTATAAGTATGTAACAAAGCACTCTCTGCTGCTTCTATATACGCTTGCTTATTCATTATAAAATCGCTCCTCTTTATTATTTAATATTGCCGTTCCGATTCCTTTGTTTGTAAAGATTTCTAATAGTAGACAATGAGCAATTCTTCCGTCCATAATATGTACTCTAGATACGCCATTTTTTATGGCATCTAAACAATTTTTTAATTTTGGAAGCATCCCCCCCCCTACGTTGCCACTTTTTAATAATGTCTCCATCTGGGCTACCGTTAATTCTGAAATTAATGTTTCTGGCTTTTTCGGATCCTCGTATACCCCTTCTACATCGGTCAAAAATGCCAATTTCTCTGCTTTTACAGCTGTGGCTATGGCACAGGCAGCATCATCTGCGTTAATATTGTAGCTTTTAAAATTATCATCATAACCGATCGGGCATACGATAGGAAGAAAATCCTTTTCCAATAAATCATAAAGTACTTCTGGACTCACTTTTTTTATGTCACCAACGAACCCAATATCCTTTCCATCGGCATATTTTTTTTTCACATTTAAAAGCATACCATCTTTCCCCGAAAGGCCAACAGCCTTTACGCCTAGGCTGTGGGCTAATGACACAAGTTCTTTATTTACTTTATTTAGAACCATTTCCGCAATTTCCATCGTATCCTCATCGGTCACACGCAAACCATTTTCAAACTGTGGCTCCATTCCTAATTTTGAAATCCATCTACTAATTTCTTTCCCACCACCATGCACAATAATCGGTTTAAATCCAACTAATTTTAGTAAGACAACATCCTGTATTACGTGCCTTTTTAATTCCTCATCAGCCATCGCGCTTCCACCATATTTTACTACAATGATTTTACGGTTAAACCGCTGTATATAAGGCAATGCTTCAATTAATGTAGCTGCTTTTTCCATAATTTTATTATCTGGTTCCATTTTCTCCTCCATATCCCTTTATTGATCGCACAATTAGCTTCTATAATCCCCATTAATTTTTACATAATCATAAGTTAAGTCACATCCCCAGGCGGTAGCACTTTCTGTTCCCATTTTTATGTCAATCCGTGCCGTAACCATTTCCTGTGACAATATTTCGGGAGCTTTTTCTTCACTATATCCTGTTGATACACCATTTTCTACAATCTGCAATTTCCCAGCACAACTTTCAAAGAAAATATCTACTTTTTCTGGATCAAACGCAGCACCAGAATAGCCAAGTGCACATAAAATTCTCCCCCAATTAGCGTCATGACCGAATATAGCTGTCTTTGTTAAATTGGAACAAACGACAGATTTACTTAAAGTACGGGCCTGTTCCTTTGTTTGTGCCCCCAAAACTGTTACCTCAAATAAACAAGTTGCACCTTCCCCATCTCCAGCGATCATCTTCGAAAGTTCAACCATTACAATATGCAAGGCTTCACAAAATTTATGGTATGCTTCTCCCTCAATTTCAATGGGATCATTTTGCGCCAATCCATTTGCCAATACTAATACACTATCATTTGTAGACGTATCACCATCGACTGATATCATATTAAATGTATCAATAACATCATCGCTCAATGCCTTTTGTAACATTTCATGGGATATTGCAGCATCGGTCGTGACAAAGCATAGCATCGTTGCCATATTCGGATGGATCATGCCAGATCCTTTGCACATACCCGCAACGGTAACTTGCTTTCCTCCAATTTCAATTTCCACAGCTACTTCCTTTGCCTTTGTATCTGTAGTCATAATTGCCTCTGCCGCAAGTTTTGCTGCATCTCTAGTATCTGCTAACTGTGGAACTAACATTCCGATTCCATTTTTAATAAGATCCATCGGTAGTTGCTTTCCAATTACACCGGTAGATGCCACAAGTACCGCATGGGTTGGAAGATCCAGTTGTTTTCCCGTTTCACTTGCCATTTCAATGCAATATCCATATCCTTCTTCCCCTGTACATGCATTTGCAACTCCACTATTGATGATGATGGCCTGAACAAAATCGGATTCATCTACCACGAGTTTATCCCATTTTACTGGTGCTGCCTTAACAACATTTGTTGTAAAAACACCTGCCGCATTACAAGGTACTTCGCTATATACCAAAGCCATATCTTTTTTTACTTTTTTAATACCTGCATTTAATCCCGTTGCAAAAAAACCTTTCGGTGCTGTAACCCCACCATCAATTTTCTTCATATTTTTATTCTCCCTCTTTCTATCTAATTTGAATCTATTTTCGTTATAGACGTTATTTTTACTTTTACGGAAACATAGGAACTTGCATTAAGCCTTCATTTTCTGATAAGCCAAACATCAAATTCATATTTTGAATTGCTTGACCAGCAGCCCCCTTTACTAAATTATCCATGGCCCCCATTAGGATAATACGGTTCGTTCGTGGATCAATTTTAAAATTCACATCTACATAATTGCTACCTTCTACCCACCGTGTCTCTGGTATCACATCTTTTTCTAATACGCGGACAAAGGTTTCTTCTTTATAATATTTATCGTACAATCCTTTTATTTCATCGTATGTAACCTTTTTATTCAGTGCCGCGTAAGCAGTAACTAAAATCCCTCGATTCATTGGCACAAGATGTGGTGTAAAATTAATTAAAACTTCCTTATTCGCTGCAATGGAAAGTTGCTCTTCAATTTCGGGCGTATGTCTATGGGTGGCAACTCCATATGCCTTTATATTTTCATTTACCTCACAGTACAAATTATTTACTTTTGCAGACCTTCCCGCGCCGCTCGTACCTGACTTGGCATCAATGATAATACTATCTAGGTTTAACATTCCTTCTTTAACTAAGGGATACATGGTTAGCACACTACAGGTTGGATAACATCCTGGATTTGCGATTAGCCTTGTCCCTTTTACTTCATTGCGATTTATTTCACATAAGCCGTACACTGCCTCATCTATGTACTGGGGACTCCTATGCGTTATTCCATACCAGTTTTCATAAGTCTTTACATCTTTAATACGAAAATCTGCACTTAAATCAATTACCTTTGTATTGCTTAGAATATTATTATTTATTAAAGAAGCACATAATCCCTGGGGCGTTGCTGTAAATATGACATCAACTTGTTTTGCCAATTCGTCCATGTTGTCATCCATACAAGTTTCATCAACAAGTTGAAACATATTTTGATAGACAGAAGCATAGTTGCTATTAATATAACTTTTGGATCCATACCATACAATTTTCGTCTCTTTATGTTGTAAAAGAAGTCTTACTAATTCATTTCCCGCATAACCTGTTGCACCGATAATACCTACTTTTATCATCATTTCCTCCTCATCACTCAAGCGCTTTCTATTTTTAATCCAAACTTATTAACCACTTTTTCAATATTTATAATTATACATCCCCAATGTATATTATGCAAGTATTTTTTTATTTTTGGAAATATCTATTGCATAATTGGTAAAAAAGATGTATATTAATACAAATGAAGTGCATAAAGGAGAGTTATTTATGAAAGAAAAAGTTATTTTAGCTTATTCTGGTGGTTTAGATACCACCGCTATAATCCCATGGTTAAAAGAAAACTATGATTATGAAGTCGTATGTTGCTGTATCGATGTAGGTCAAGAAAGCGAACTAGACGGTTTAGACGAGCGTGCAAAATTATCTGGCGCAGAAAAATTGTACATACTTGATGTGGTAGATGAATTCTCTGATGAATATGTTGTACCTTGTGTACAGGCAAATGCAGTATAAGAAAACAAGTACTTATTAGGAACTTCAATGGCTAGACCACTTATTGCAAAGAAGTTAGTTGAAATTGCAAGAAAAGAAGGGGCTGTTGCAATTTGCCACGGTGCTACTGGAAAGGGCAATGACCAAGTTCGTTTTGAACTCGGCATTAAAGCACTTGCTCCAGATATTAAGATTATCGCTCCTTGGAGATGTAACGACACTTGGAAAATGAGTTCTCGTGAAGATGAAATTGAATATTGTAAAGCCCATGGCATCGATCTTCCATTTTCATCTGATTCCAGCTATAGCCGTGATCGAAATCTATGGCACATTAGCCACGAAGGTTTGGAATTAGAAGATCCTGCTTCTGCTCCAAACTATGACCATCTTCTTGTCCTTGGCGTAACCCCACAAAAGGCGCCTGATGAAGGGGAAACGATATCTCTTACTTTTGAAAAAGGTGTACCTGTCGCTCTAAACGGCAAAAAAATGAAAGTATCTGCTATTATAAAAGAATTAAATATTCTTGGCGGAAAACATGGCGTTGGCATAATTGATATCGTTGAAAACCGAGTTGTCGGTATGAAATCTCGCGGTGTCTATGAAACGCCAGGTGGAACAATACTTATGGAAGCGCACGCCCAGTTGGAGGAATTGATTTTAGATCGAGATACAATGGCATTTAAAAAGATCATTGGAGATAAGTTTGCAGATGTCGTATATGAGGGAAAATGGTTTACTCCGTTGCGTGAAGCGTTGCAATCATTTATTGAGACTACCCAACAATACGTAACAGGCGAAGTGAAAATGACTTTATATAAAGGTAATATGATCAAACAGGGAACCACTTCAGCCTACAGCTTATATAATGAAAGTATTGCCTCCTTCACAACAGGAGATTTATATGATCACCATGATGCAGAAGGCTTCATCAATTTATTCGGACTTTCCTTAAAAGTTCGTGCCATGATGTTGGCAGAAAACGAGAAAAAGAAATAATAAAAAACTACAGTCCCCACCAAAGGGGGCTGTAGTTTTTTTGCTTCAAATGTGACGTCAACGCCTTCACTTATTGTATGGAAGGGTTGTCCTTCATGTACTTTTTCACATCTGCTTTCATTTGCAACCATGCATCCTCATGCTCTACATAATACTTTGGACAAATTTTGCCCGTAACATCATAGTGGCGTATCATATGATCCGAATCCAAATCCAATTGTTCCATAAGCCATGCAACCAATTTTATTAAGGATTGATATGTTTTTTCATTAAATTTCCCATCTGCTGTTGGATGGCATACCTCAATGGAAATTGTATCAAAGTTACGATGATTGGTACAATATGATTTTTCATTCAACGGTATAGCCTGTATAATTTCTCCATCGAGACCTACGATAAAATGCGCACTTGCCGATGCCGCTTTCGTACTAGCAAGGCTCTCAAAATAGTCACGGTTTTGCTGTGCACTTGTACCTGGATTCCCTACGTAGTGAATTGCAATATCATTCACCTTTTCAATCGGTATATTCGGTCTGGAATATTCATTTATCGTAAGGAACTGCTGGTCAATCCAGTCTGGGTATGTAATATGGGAAATATCCAACTGTGCAGCCTCGGAAGATTCTTCAACAGACTCACTTGCTTTCTCTGTCAAGCTTACCGTTACATCTGCTTCCGATGTTATAGCAATGGAATCATCTCCACTCGTACCTGTCAGGGCAGTTGCATTTTTTACAATTAGAACGAGAATGACAGCCCCAATACAGGTGAAAGAAACAATTAATGCTCGTTCAATAACTATTCGACGTCTTTTCCGTCTCAATCTTTCTTGTCTCATACGGAATTTCTCCTGTTCTAGTTCATCCTCTGTTCGATACCTTTTCCGAAAAGTCTCGGCTCGTTCCCTCTGATTCATCGTTATCTTACCTTCCAAAATAATGTTCTGTTCATACTAAATAATCATTTACTTTTATTTCCCGCTATACTACAATAGACATGATGCGTATTTGAACAGTTCTTATTTTAATGCATATTTATGAGAAAAACAATACCTTAAGAAAATTGAAAGAAATTCTAGTAAGTACTGCCAATTATACAAAAGAAAGGAAGATCATATGCAGGAGAGAATACAAAATCATCCATTGATAAAAAAATTAAGCAATCAAGTGCTCGTCAAAAAACTTATGACAATACCCTTTATGCAAAAACTTCTAACTTATGAAACGATTAGTTATATTGTCTGTGGTGTGCTTACGACGATTATTAACTGGTTTGTTTATTTTATTTGCGATAAAATAGGCTATAATACAGCTATATCAACGTTGATTGCATGGATTTTAGCTGTTATTTTTGCTTACTTTGTTAATAAAATTTATGTGTTCCAAAGTCGGGACTGGTCCTTACCTATATTAAGTAAAGAATTTGTCCCCTTCATAACTTGTCGAATCCTATCGGGTATCTTTGATATACTCTTTATGGTTGTAGCTGTTGATTATTTACACATGATGAAAGGACTTGCAAAATTATTATCCAATGTATTTGTAATGATTGCAAACTATTTTGCTAGTAAGTTCTTAATATTTAAAAAACATTAGGAGGAGCCAATGAAAAAATCAAAAGTCACCGAACAAAGCAAAAAAATAGACTGGCTTTCACTAGCCCCGTTTCTATGCGCCTTTATAATACCAATCTTTATTATGATTGGCATTTTTGTAGAACGCGGTATCTTTCCCTTTGGAGATTCCAGCTTTTTAAGAACCGATCTCTATCATCAATACGCACCTTTTTTTCAGACTTTAAAAGACAAGCTTGCAAATGGAGGTAGTTTGTCCTATACTTGGGAACTTGGTATGGGGACAAACTATGCAGCATTATTTGCTTACTATCTTTCTAGCCCACTCAACTGGCTATTAGCCTTTTGCCCTCAAAAATATGTCATTGAATTTATTACTTACATGATTGTGTTAAAAATAGGGCTTTCCGGTTTAACCTTTACCTACTATTTGAGTAAACGTAATAACACAAAAAATATAGGGATTGCGTTCTTTGGAATATTTTATGCCCTTTCTGGATATATGGCTGCTTATAGTTGGAATATCATGTGGTTAGATTGTATTTTACTCTTTCCTCTTATTATATTAGGCATCGACCGATTAGTAAAAGAAGACAAGTGTATGCTATATTGTTTAACTTTAGGTCTATCCATAATATCAAACTATTATATTTCAATTATGATTTGTATTTACCTCGTCATCTACTTCATCGTTTCTATGATATTACTACCATCAAAAGAAAAGAAGACGATTCACCTTGCCGATGGTACAA
>JBKTKK010000007.1:16188-32046 GCA_047242405.1 Lachnospiraceae bacterium
GTACAACTAGAACGCGGACGATTCATACAAATTATCCACGAAAAATATTAAATTTTTGCATTTACTCTTTATTAGCCGGTGGCTTGGCAGCCGCAGTGCTTATACCGGAAATATATGCCCTACAAATGACGGCATCGAGTGACTTTAATTTTCCAAAGACCTTTACATCCTACTTTTCAATTTTTGATATGATTGCCAGACATCTGGTTAATGTAAAAGTTCACATTGGATTAGACCATTGGCCAAATATATATTGCGGTGTTGCCATATTAATGTTAATTCCTCTCTACGTAATGAATAAGAAGGTAAACTACAAAGAAAAGGCAGCATACTTACTCCTGTTACTCTTCTTTTTCTTAAGCTTTAGCCTAAATGCTTTAAACTTTATCTGGCATGGATTACACTATCCAAATTCTCTGCCAGCGAGACAGTCCTTTATTTATATCTTCTTAGTCCTTGTAATGGCTTATAAAGGATATGAGGGAATAAAGGAACGCAGCATGAAACAGATTGTAGGGTCCATGTGGATTGTCATTGCTTTTATCCTTTTGGCTGAAAAGTTATGTACCGATGACACCTTCTATAGCTGGTCTGTATTTTATTTAAGCATCCTCTTTGTTGTAATTTACGGATTGTTTGCATACCTGCATCGAAAGGGCGGTTTCCCGAAGGATATTTTAGCTATTTTAACGGTCTCTGTCATTGCACTGGAGGCTGCTATTAACACAAGTGAAACGAGTGTTACGACTGTAAATCGTGTATCCTATGTCCAGGATGACGAATCGGTCCGCACGATGATAGAAGCGGTCGAAGAAGAGGAAGGCAACAACTTCTTCCGTGTAGAAAAACTTGATCGTAGAACGAAGAACGATGGTGCTTGGTATGGATTTCAATCCGGCTCTATTTTCTCTTCCACTGCAAATGCAAATTTAACTTCCTTTTATAAAAAGTTCGGATTGGAAGGATCCACAAATGCCTATAGCATAAACGGAGAAACATTCCTTGTTAATTCTCTCTTTAGTATTAAGTATGGTTTAACGAAAAGCGAAGAAAGAGAAGACAATCTACGTACGCTGTACAAAGAAGAAGGCAATATGAAATTATACCAAAATAATTACACCTTGCCACTTGGTTTTATGACGCCTCTTAATTTGGATGATACATGGGATGGTAGTGGTTATAATCCAATTGAAAATCAAAATTCATTTATAAGGGCAACCACTGGAATAAATGGTTTATTCTACCCAGTAAATTCCACAAGCCTTGGTACAACAACTACTACAATTAAAATTAGTGAACCTGGCTATGTGTACGCTTATGTGAAAGGAAATGATTTAAAAAATGTTACGGCAACTTGGGGAGAAGAATCTGAAAAATTTGAAAATATAGATCGTGGATATATTTTGGATCTTGGATATCATGTGGCTGGTGATGAAATCACACTCACCACAACCGATCAAAACGCTTCATCTATGACCGTATATGCTTATCAAATGGATGAAGATAAGTTCATCGATGCTTATAATTCCTTAAACCAAGATCCTATGATTATAGATAGCTATGATAACACCCATATTAATGCCCATATTGACGTAACCGACTCCGGTCTTCTATTTACAAGTATACCATATGAAAAAGGATGGACGGTAAAAGTAGATGGAGAAGAAGTAGAAATAGAAGCTTTTGAAGATACGTTTATTAGTATCCCAATCACTACTGGTAGCCATACATTAGAATTTTCCTACCAACCAGAAGGGCAGAGCATTGGGATTATTATTACACTTGGCAGTGTTACTCTATTAATACTCCTCTTTTTCCTAAATCGTCTTTTCGATAAAAAGGAAAAACGCCATATCGTTGCGGATAACGGGGCGGAAGAGGAACCTATGGATTCCCCCGAGATAACAAGTGAGGATCGCCTTTCAAAACGCGAACAGGTAACGAATATGATACAGGAAGATGACGATTTGATTGAGATTGTCAATTCGGATATAACAAAGGAGGAAGAGTAAATGAAATTGTGGGGAGGACGATTTACAAAAGAAATCAACCAACTTGTCTATCAATTTAACGCATCTATTTCATTTGATCAAAAGTTTTATAAACAAGATATAAAGGGAAGCATCGCCCATGTGACGATGCTTGCCAAACAAGGAATTTTGACTGATGCAGAACGGGATGAAATTATTTCTGGATTAGAAAGTATTTGCGATGATATTACAAGGGGTACCCTAACCATTGATGAGAGCTGCGAAGATATCCATAGTTTTGTTGAAACAAATCTAATTGCCCGTATTGGAGAAACTGGCAAAAAGCTACATACTGGAAGAAGCCGTAATGATCAAGTTGCTTTGGATATGAGATTGTATACAAGAGACGAGGTCACCGAAGTAAGTAACTTATTGAAAGATTTGTTAAAAGCATTACTGACCATTATGGAAACGAATACCGATACGTATATGCCTGGCTTTACGCACTTACAGAAGGCACAGCCAGTCACCTTAGCCCACCACATTGGGGCTTACTTTGAAATGTTCCGACGAGACCTTAGCCGTCTCCATGACATTCATGAACGCATGAACTACTGTCCTTTGGGTGCTGGTGCATTAGCTGGTACGACCTATCCTCTTGATCGTGAGTATACAGCATCTCTATTAGGATTTTATGGACCTACATTAAATAGTATGGACTCTGTATCCGATCGTGATTACTTAATTGAATTTTTAAATGCCCTCTCCATTACTATGATGCATTTAAGTAGATTTTGTGAAGAAATAATTTTATGGAATAGCAATGAATATCGATTTGTTGAAATTGATGATGCCTATAGTACAGGAAGCAGTATTATGCCCCAGAAAAAAAATCCAGATATTGCAGAATTAGTACGTGGTAAAACAGGCAGAGTATACGGCGCTTTGCTCTCTCTCCTCACTATTATGAAAGGAATTCCTCTTGCCTACAATAAAGATATGCAAGAAGATAAAGAGTTAACCTTTGATGCAATTGATACTGTAAAGGGATGTATTCGATTATTTACTGGTATGATGGCTACGATGCATTTCAATAAAGCAGAAATGGAATCTAGTGCGAAAAATGGATTTACCAATGCAACCGATGCTGCTGACTATTTAGTAAATCACGGGGTTCCGTTCCGAGATGCACACGGTGTTATTGGTCAACTTGTCCTCTATTGTATCGACAAAAATGTAGCCTTAGATGACTTAAGCCTGGAAGAGTTCCAAAAATTCAGTCCTGTTTTTAAAGACGACATTTTTGAAGCAATCAGTATGAAAACCTGTGTTGAAAAACGTTTGACAATAGGCGCCCCTGGAAAAGAAGCTATGGAAAAAGTAATCGCTCTATATCGTGACTATTTAGCTGAATAAAGCCAAAAGAGAAACCAAGGATAAATCTCTGGTTTCTCTTTTTTACTCCTGGTTTATTTCATGGTTTCATTTACATCATTTGTATTTATCTACTTCCGTCCTTTTTTCCATTTACTTCATCGCTAATGATGTATCTAGGTCTACATTTAATCTCATCATAGATTTTCGCAATATAGTATCCGATAATTCCTAAGCTTACCATGATTGTCCCGCCAACAATTAATAACAATAATATAACCGTAGTAAATCCTGCTACTGCTTTTCCTAACAAATACATTACTAAAGTTTGTATACCCAATACTAAGGAGCAGAGAATAAAAATGCCGCCTAAGCCAGTAATTAAGTATAACGGTGGCAGAGAATGAAGTTACATTATTTATCGCATATTTTGCCAAACTTTTAATCGACCATTTGGTCGTACCAAATTCACGTTCTGCCACTTCAAATTCAATTGTTATTGCGCGAAATCCAACCCAGAAGGATAGGGCACGAAAAAATGTGTTGCGTTCCTGTAAAGTCAATAAAGTGTCAACTACTTTTCGATCCAATAGTTTAAAATCGCTAGAGCGCTCCATATCAATTCCCGAACAACGGCTTATTAATTTATAAAATAATCCTGCAGACATCTTATGTGCAATTGATTCTTTTCCACGGCTCTTCTTAACGCCTTCAATAACATCATAGCCCTCTTTCCATAGCTTGTACATTCTTGGTACAACATCTGCTGGATGCTGTAAATCACAATCCATAACGACGCAGCAATCCCCTGTCGCTAACGACAGTCCAGCGAAAATACAGGACTCTTTACCAAAATTTCTACTAAATTTTGCACCTCGAACTTTTGGGGTTTTAGCCCCTGCTTCTCTAATCTTATTATACGTATCATCTTTTGATCCATCATCGACAAATATTATTTCATAATCTATATGATTGTCTTCTAAGACACGAGCCACTGTTTCTGCTGTGTGTAGAATATTTAACTCCTCATTAAATGACGGTATTACCACCGATAACAAACTCATCCCATCTCTCCTTTGCCTAAAGTTACTAATGAATCTATAACGTAAACTATAGACTTAAATTACAACTGTGTCAATAACCACTAGGAAATGTTCAGAAAATCAACATAAATTTTCGCCCATACGATGCAAAAAAGGACATAACAGATTTGTTATGTCCTATAAATTTATTCTACCGTAACAGATTTTGCTAAATTCCTTGGTTTATCCACATCCAAGCCTTTGGCTAGCGATACATAATAAGCTAATAGCTGCAATGGAATAACTGCCAAAGATGTGCTAAAATACGACATTGTCTTTGGAATATAAACAGTAAAGTTAGCGGTATCTTCCATTGAGAAATTACCAGTGTTCGTAAGTCCCATGACATAAGCACCTCTAGACTTTACTTCGACAATGTTACTAATCATTTTCTCAAACAATTCAGGCTGTGTGGCAATTGCCACAACTAAGATTCCCTTCTCAATCAAGGAGATTGTTCCATGTTTCAATTCACCGGCAGCATAAGCCTCTGAATGAATATAGGAAATCTCTTTTAATTTTAGCGAGCCTTCTAGCGAGGTTGCATAATCAATTCCACGTCCTATAAAGAATATATCATGACTTGATGCAAACTTGCTTGCAAACCATTGAATTCTTTCCTTATCACCTAATAATGTTTGGATTTTTTCAGGTAACACTTTTAACTCTTCGATCATTTTGCGGTACATATCCGTGTCTATTGTTTCTCTGACTTTACCAAAATGGATTGCCAGTAAATATAACGCAGCTAACTGTGTACTATATGCTTTCGTTGTAGCTACTGCAATTTCTGGACCTGCCCATGTATACATAACATTATCCGCTTCCCTTGCAATAGAACTTCCTACTACATTAACAATGCCTAGTACCTTCACGCCCCTGCGTTGTGCTTCTCGCAATGCTGCAAGGGAGTCCGCCGTTTCCCCTGACTGACTAATAATAATTGCTAAAGAGTTTTCTTCTACTATCGGATTACGGTAACGGAATTCAGATGCCAAATCAACTTCAACTGGTATTCTTGCTAATTCTTCCATTACATACTTACCCGTTACCCCAGTATGATAAGCGGAACCACAGGCAATCATATAAATTTTTCGAATGCCTCTGATATCTTCTTCTGTCATTCCCAACTCTTCAATAACGATTTCATCGTTTTTTAATCTTGGGCTGATTGTATCGCGAACAGCCTTTGGCTGTTCATAAATTTCTTTTAACATAAAGTGTTCGTAGCCGCCTTTTTCAGCAGCCTCCATATCCCACTCTACCGTTGATACTTCTTTTTTAATCTCTTCTTTATCTAAGTTGTAAAAACGAACGCCATCTGCTGTCATTTTTACGATTTCAAGATTTTCCAAATAGTATACACTTCTTGTATACTTTAATATGGCAGGAACGTCTGAAGCGATAAAGTTTCCATCGGGAGAAACTCCGACAATCAATGGACTGTCTTTTCTCACTGCATATAGTTCGCCTGGATGGTTCTTAAATAATATACCTAATGCATACGAACCTTGAACGCGCGTCATCATCTTCGATATTGCCTCCAATGGATCGCCTTCGTAATACTCATCCAATTGATGTGCTACTACTTCTGTATCGGTTTGAGAAAGAAACTCATATCCTTTTCGTTCTAATCTTTCTCTAAGAGGCTGATAATTCTCGATAATTCCGTTGTGAACGACTGCTATGGACTTATCTTTATTAAAATGTGGATGGGAATTCACAACACTTGGCTCCCCATGGGTTGCCCATCTTGTATGCCCAATACCACATGTACCGGTTAATCCTTTACCATCATCTGTAAGCTCTCTTAAAACTTGAAGTCTTCCTTTCGCTTTTACAATATCTATTTCTTGGCCATCATATACTGCCAAACCTGCCGAATCATAACCACGATATTCCAACTTCGACAAACCTTCTAATAACAAAGGTGCCGCTTGGCTTTCACCTATATAACCAACGATGCCACACATCCCTATGTCCTCCTTGTCTAAATCACATGATCAAATAAAAAGTTATTCAATGATATGCCCTTTTTGCTTTAAAACATCCACAACGAAGGCTACGTATTTACTACAAATCTCATCGGTCTCTGCTTCTACCATTACACGTATAACCGGCTCTGTTCCACTTTCCCGAACAAGGATTCTACCATTGTCACCTAATTGGTCGGTAACGGATTTAATGGCCTTTTGCACATCCTCATCCTCAACAGCAGCTTTTTTACTTGTAACGCGGACATTCTTCAGTAATTGTGGATAGATGACGACTGGCCTTGCCAGTTCTGCTAATGATTTTTTCATTTCTATCATAACTTCCATCATTTTTATGGATGTAAGTATACCGTCTCCCGTTGTTGCATAATTACTGAAAATTATATGACCTGACTGTTCACCACCAATACAATGTCCATTGGCCGCCATATTTTCATATACGTATTTGTCGCCTACCGCTGTCTTAACGTAATCAATGCCAGCTCGGTCAAAGGCTTTATATAAACCTAGATTTGACATAATTGTAGTAACGACTGTATTATTTAGTAACTGGCCTCTCTCCTTTAGATAACTGCCATAGATATATAAAATCAAATCACCATCGATGATATGCCCATTTTCATCTACGCAAAGACAGCGATCCGCATCACCGTCATAGGCAAATCCAATGTCTAAACCATTTTCTTTTACAAATTGTTGTAATTGTTCCATGTGGGTAGAACCGCAATTTGTATTAATATTTGTACCATCTGGTTCGTTGTGAATAACATAAGTCTTCGCGCCTAAGGCATCAAAAACACTCTTGGCAATCGCAGATGCACTACCGTTTGCACAATCCAAACCGACCTTTATTCCTTTGTACGAATTTACGGCTAAAGAAAGCAAGTATCCCATGTAACGGTTTCTTCCCGCAACGTAATCTACTGTTCTTCCAATACGCTCTCTTACGGCAAACGGTATTTCTTCCGTTTTTCCATCTAAATATTCTTCTATTTTCTCAATTACGGAATCTTCCAGCTTTTCGCCTTTTCCATTAATCACCTTTATTCCATTATCATAAAAAGGATTGTGACTAGCTGAAATCATAATACCACAGTCAAAGCCTTCGGTTCGCGTAACATAAGAAACACTTGGAGTTGTTGTTACATGTAATAGGTATGCATCCGCACCTGATGCAGTAATACCAGATGCAAGTGCATATTCAAACATATAACTACTTCTTCTCGTATCCTTTCCAATAACAACTTTGCATTTATGATCTTTCCCATAATACCAACCAAGGAATCGACCTACTTTATATGCATGCTCAACGGTTAAATTTACATTCGCTTCTCCGCGGAAGCCATCAGTTCCAAAATACTTACCCATCGTATCCTCCCATAAAGCCCTGGAGTATAAACCTCTCCTGTGGCAGCACTACTCTATCTTATAGTATATTTCTATTGGTTAAAATCTGTTCCATTGTAACACAATTTGCACTATTATGGAATCTTTTTGCATAAAAACTTCTTACCAAATTTTTAAAATTTACTTTTTGTTATCAAATAAATAATAGTACTGTAATATTTCATAATTATTTTTCAATTCATTTGACTCATCATCCAGAGTATGCATAATTAAGTTATTATCAACAAACCCAATTCCACTAATTGCAGGCATTCCTTCCAAAGTTCGCAATAAAAATTGGTTATATTCCGGTAATTCTAAACCACTTTCACGCAATAACATAGAACTTAAATAATTCAAGCTCGTAAGAGGAACCTCCTCTTCTTGAATGTCATAATTGGCCCAGATAAAGAAAGGTGTCATATAACGTATAATCTGCTGTTCCATCTCTGTATAATTATCTTTTAATAATTCATCTACTGGTTCATAAATACCAGGGTGATGATCGCCAAAAAAGCAGATAATTACCGGTTCTTCCTGTCGTTCAAAATAACGAATTAAATATTCCAATGCTTCGTCTGATTTTTTTACTAAAGATAAATATTGGTTAAATGCGTAATCATTGGATACGCCTGAATTTACATCTACTGTGAAGTTTTCAAATTCCTCATTATACCCACCATGATTTTGCATCGTAATATTAAAAATAAATATATTCCCATCTCGTTCCTCATATCGGTTAATTACTTGCTCGTAGTTACTGAAATCAGAAGCATAAGCACGATAATTTTCTATTCCCGTCATATCTTCCAAGCCGATAAACTCATCAAATCCTAATAGTGGGTATATTTTCTCGCGATTCCATCCACTTTTTCCATAGGGATGCATTGCAACGGTTTCATAACCCTCTGCTTTCAAAATAGAAGCGAGGGAATTTTTTTCTTCAAAAATATATTGCTGATAAGGCGTTGTTCCAGATGGTAAAAATGCCATGGATAATCCCGTTAAAAACTCAAATTCAGAACGACTTGTCCCACCACCAAAGGTCGAAACGAGAGCCTGACCAGAAATTGTATTTTCTTTTAAAGAATGAAGGAAAGGTGTAATATCTTCTCCCGTCTGTAAGTCGCCAAATGCACTATAATCAACAAAGGATTCATTCATAATCACGATAACATTTGGTTTTTTATCCATCGATGAATTCGATGTTATCGTATTTTCTTCTGTAAGTAACTCTTCAACTTTTGTAGCTGAATAATTTGCAGGTTTCTCAATTATAATATTCTCTAAGTTCTGCATAAAGCCTACTAATATTCCGTTCGTACGGTATCCATCCTTTTGGTCCCAGGAATTTATCCATATTCGGTTTCTATCTAATACATCGGTTCCATAAAAATATTTGGCATAACCAATGATTCCAATTACTGTTATTAAAATAAGAACGAGATGGTGTTTCCAATTATACTTAATCTTTCTTCCTTTTAGGAAAATTATACTCACGAATAAAAGTACAAAGATTGCTACAAGCATTTCTCTCGTTGGTGTAAAGGAATATCCGCCGGCCACTTCTGTTGCTAACTTGATCGAATAGATATCCCAGGGCAGTATGGGCGAATCTCGAAAGAGGGTAACAAAATAGTTTAAAGCACCGATAAAAACGGAAAGAATTAACTGAACGACTACAGCTGCCTTTGTCCGATAGTACGTCAATACGAGGTAGACTACTACCATCCACAAATAATTTAGGCATATACCCATAGGTGCCAGTAAAAAGATCATGTTCATTTATATATTCGAGTAAATATAAAGAAATAAACGGAATAAAGACTGCCCAATATATCCACAACAATTGTTCTTTTCTTCTTCCACTCTATGCGTATAAAATTCAAGACTATGATTAAGTGTACAACGATACAACCACGCTTTCCCTATTCCACCCGATCCTAATAAATTCCAAGAAGCTATCAGTAGTATACATACAAGCCAACTTATGATGGATGCTCGTATCATCGATTTACGATCTTTAACGAAAGAGATACGATAAAAAGAATTTCGATATACGAACTTCCCAACCCTTTTTCCTGCCTTACCTACTGTTCGACTAATAAAATGACCAGCTTTTTTACCCACTGTCAATAACCCGCTTTTACGGAATAAACAAACAAGAATGGCACTTATTAGATATATCGCTATTGTTCCCAGTACCATGTACTTAACCGAATAGAAATTCCATTTTACGATCTTATTAAAATAGTAAATAACAATCATTTGGATGAAATATATACCAAGGCTCGCTTGGGCCAATTCATGTACAAGAATCTGAACAAATTTATTCTTTTCTATAAAGGTCCAATCCATATTTTTGAATAACAAAAATAGAGAAATGCCCATGGCATAGCATCCAAGGGATTGATACCCCATATAGTACGTATTTAAAGCATCGCTAGGATTGTTGTAATTCCAAAAATAGGTGCCTAAAAACATTGTAAGACCGCCGAGAATACCAAATGTATAGATGACCATACGCCATTCTCTTTTTATGGAATAGTTACTTAAAAGCCAGCCTAATAAAAGAAAGGCTATGAAACCCTGGGCGTAGGTCAAATAAGAAAATGGGGTTACGCCTAATTGGAAATAGTGGGATAAGGCTGGTAAAAAAACCGTCATCACACCGCATAGTGCTAAATAATAAAGAATATATTTTACATTCTTTTTTTGCATAAACCTAGATAATATAGGAATGAATAAGTAAATTGGTATTAATGCATAAAAATACCAGAAAATATACTCTACTTTATTATTTAACAAAATCACAAGTAGATCTTTGATCCCATTCACTTGTAGTTCACCAATTTTTGTTCGCCATAAAATATAAATGGCGGTCCATATTAAAAATGGAATAAAAACTCTTTTAATTCTTTTCCATGCATATTCTCTCGTCGAATATTTTTCGTTATAATTTAGTAAAGTGGCTCCGGTACACATAAAAAAAACAGGAATGGCAGCATGAGCAATGGTTTGTAGCGTCATAGCTACAAACCAAGACTTATTACTTTGAAAATCAAACACCACTCCTGTACAATGCATAAGTACGACGAAAAAGCATGCAACAATATTAAGTAATTCTATATATAAAATTTTACTTTTTGAATTCATAAATTAACGTCCTATCTAAATAATATAGCTTATTCGGAATATTCTTCGTCTTCAATCGCTTTTAACTTCCGAAACTCGTTCAAATGGATTTCGAATTCCTGACGCTGATGTTGTACAATAACATTTAAGATTAATCCGCAAAAATAGGATTGTAACGCGGCCAATGCAATAAAACCACTGACAATCAGAGTTGGAAACTTAGGTACGAATCCTGTTTGAAAGTATTCAATTAAAACTGGTAAAAACAGTCCCAACGAAATCAAGAATAACAAACAACTTATGGACGTAAAGAACACAAAGGGTTTGTAATTTTTAAATAATCTTCCGATTGTTTTTAACACTTTTACTCCATCGGAATAAGTATTTAATTTTGATTCACTGCCTTCTGGTCGATCTCGATAAGTGATGATAACATTTTCCAATTACATATTTTTATCTAATGCATGAATTGTCATTTCTGTCTCAATCTCAAATCCTTTGGACAAAACAGGGAAAGTTTTTACAAACTGATAACTAAATGCACGATATCCGGTCATAATATCCCTTATATTGTTTTTAAATAAATGGTTAATAAGTCCCCTTACTACTTTATTCCCCATGTTGTGAAACAAACGCTTATTTTCAGTAAAATACGTGGATGAAAGTCGGTCCCCGATTACCATATCTGCATGTTTTTCTAATACAGCTGATACCATCTCCCTCGCTTGCTCTGCTGGATACGTATCATCCCCATCGGTCATTAAATAACATTCTGCTTCAATATCACGGAACATAGAACGGATAACCTGTCCTTTTCCCTGTCTATATTCATGCCTCACAATCGCCCCTGCATCCCGTGCTATTTTACTGGTGCCATCGGTTGAATTATTATCATAAACGTAGATTGTCGCCTCTGGTAAAACTCTTTTATAATCCTCGACCACCTTGCGAATTGTTTTACTCTCATTATAGCAAGGAATAAGGACTGCTATCTTATCCATAATTATCTCTCCTTAAAATGCAGACAATATTTCCACTCCAAATTCTTTTTCACATAAACGAAAAGCAGATTCAATCACCTTATCCATATCATAATACTTATATTCTGCCAATCTTCCACCAAAGATCACTTTATCTTCTTCATCTGCTAACTTTGCATAACGGTTATAGAGCTCTTGATTTTTTTCATCATTTACTGGATAATAAGGTTCCATCCCCTCCTGCCAATCTGCAGGATACTCCTTCGTTATAACAGTCTTTGGCTGTGTACCAAACTCAAAATGTTTGTGCTCAATAATTCTTGTGTAAGGAACTTCTTTTGAAGTATAATTAACTACCGCATTTCCTTGATAATTTTGCATATCTAAGGTTTCTGTTTCAAAATTCAAGCTACGATATTCCAACTTGCCAAACTGATAGTCGTAATATGCATCTATTGTCCCTGTATAAATAATTTTTTCGCCCATATTCCTATATTTTTCACGATTTTCAAAAAAATCAGTATTCAGTTCTACGTCACAATGTTCAAATAACTTTTCTGTTAAAACATTATAACCACCGATCGGAATTCCTTGATAAAGATCATTAAAATAATTATTGTCATAAGTAAAGCGAACGGGCAGTCTCTTGATAATAAAAGAAGGTAACTCTTTACAGTCTCTTCCCCATTGTTTCTCCGTATATTCTTTTATTAATCTTTTGTAAATATCGGTACCAACGAGTCGGATTGCCTGCTCCTCTAAATTTTTCGGTTCGCCCTGAATGACAGAACGTTGTTCTTCGATCATTGCCTCTGCTTCCTGTGGCGTACTAATTCCCCACATTTTACTAAACGTATTCATATTAAATGGAAGGTTGTACATTTCTCCTTTATAATTAGCCACTGGAGAATTGGTGTAACGATTAAAGTCAGCCAAACTGTTTACGAAGTTCCAAACTTTTTTATTACTTGTGTGGAATATATGCGCACCATACTTGTGTACATGAATATCTTCGACATCTTCACAGTAAATATTCCCCCCCATATGATTTCTCTTCTCTATAACTAAGCATTTTTTTCCCACTTTTGTAGCAAAATAGGCGAATACCCCAGCGTATAAGCCGCTACCAACTAACACATAATCATATTTCTTGGACATTTTCCATTCCCCTTCTTTCCTCTTAATTCGTAAGCTTTTCTTTCTTTGGTATACACTTTGATACAACGTACATCATATAACCAAAGCATAGCCAGAATAAATACGTATTGGGACAATTTACAAAAAATATAACAGATATAAATACCCCAGTAACACCTAAGACACAAAACACAGTAAATAATGTAATCATCCATTCATAATACTGCTTCGGTATATAGGGTAGAATTTTCCATAAATCTTTCATCGTTAAGACAAACATTACAACAAAGATTATTAATCCCACGATTCCCTGGCCAGCCAAAATATCAACAAACATATTATGGAAGCTATCAAAATTTGCATAATCATTGTTTACAATGTAAGTGTCCGGCATCTCTGAAAGGGCGTAGGGAAGAATATTCCGATAACCGATTCCTACAATTGGATTCTTTTTAAAGATTTCAAATCCACTCCCCCAAATATCAAATCTACGGTTGCTTACATCTTGCTCAAGATCTTCCTCTCTTCCAATTTGTGGCTTTGTTTCATTTTCTGCTGGATTTTCCACATGATTATTGACATTGTTGTTTACTGTCCCAGCAATAAAGCTATTATAGCCATCTTTCATTAGGTTCACAACACCGAAAGCGATAATCATACATGTAAGCCCTGATACGATTGCCACTGCTATTTTCTTATTATAGCGCTCAGAGTTATAGGAATTAAGAAAAGCGTAAATCAAAATACCAACTGCTAATACAACGACTCCAGTTCTTGAATCGGAAAATGCAATGTAAAAAGCCTGGAGCAGTATCGTAATTCCCAATCCTATTTTCCATCCCAATTTCTTGGACTTAGCAATAAAGTATAATGCAAATAATACTGCAACCACAGCTGAAACGGCACCATGATTCGGATCTTCGTGCAATCCCCATAGTCGTCCCCATATGAATCCCACTAGATGAACGACACCATCTGCAGATTTATGATAGATTGCGAAATTTTTATATAGCATAAATAAACCAATGAGGTTTACTATACTTGAATAGATGATAAAAACCATCGCAATTAAGTCGAATTCTTTTTGTATTGATTCAAAGTCCCTATTTATATCAAGTGCATAAAGCAAACCAAACTGGAATACTAACCATATAAGGTATTGCGCGCTTTCAAATATTCCAAATCGTATATTAACCAATGATGTAATGATGTAACTGACTAGGAAGAGTAAAAAAATCCACCAGTTACGAACCGACAAATATTTTTTGTAGTTTACAATACGGTATAGCCCCAAACAGCCGCCTAGCAGCAACACTACGACTAAAGTCACCTTCATAATTGGTTGACCCGCAATCATATTTGTAAATGCAAAACATAAGTGAATCAAAAAGAGTATTTTAAAAATCAACTCTGCTAATTGTATATTTCGTTCCTTCATTGATTACCTCCCGGATCTTTGTATGAAACGTTTAAATTTAAATAGTAGTACCAAAAGAAATTCTCCATGTATATTTAAAAGTCGATAGATCAGCTGATCTTGTTTTCGCATTCGATCTAAATACTTATTTTTCTTATAATTAGGGAAATTTGCAATGAGAAACTGGCGGAACTCTTTTATAATTTCCGTCTTTTTATTCATAATAACAAGACGGGTCGATGCCAGGACGTAAACGTGAAAAAGAGTTAAAAATTCCAATTCATCCTTTACACGATTCATCATTCCTCTTTCCTTGTAAAATTGAATAATCTCTTTTAGTGCATCTAGAATATCACGTTGTCTTTGCCAGTTCCTATTATTCATTACTGAATTTGTATGGACAATATAATCATATAGATTGTCTTTTATATACACTACTTTGCTTGCCACTGCATATAATTTTGTGGTACAACGCAAGTCCTCATACCATACACCTTCTGGATATCGCATATTATTTTCAATAAATAAAGAGCGTTTATAAATCTTATTCCACGGTGCAGGATCTGCCAATAATAAAGATGGCATAGTCTTTAAGTTCATAACTTCATTTTCTTTTAATTGTTGATGACTCTTGCGTATAACTTCACCATTCTCACTTACATAAGAAAATTCGCAAATGGCCATATCTGCATCTACTTTTTTAATTGCTTCATATAATTTTTCAACCATATTTTGCTTTAAATGGTCATCGCTATCTAGGAACATAAGATAGGGTGAAGTAGACGCTTCCAGCCCACGATTTCTAGCGGAACTTTGCCCACCATTTTCTTTTGTAATGACTTCTATTTTTCCAGGATATTTCTTAACGTAATCTTCAAGTATTTTGCCACTTTGGTCCGTTGAGCCATCATTTACTGCAATAATTCTGAAATTTTGAAACGATTGTGAAAAAATAGAATCTAGACAATGTTCTAAATATTTTTCCACATTATATACGGGTATTACAATATCTATTTCAGGCATTCGTTCCTCCTTTGTTTTTACGGCTCATTGATTATATTTCTTAATACCGTTTCTTGTTCTTTTAAACTAAATTGATATCCAGTTTCCAAAAAGTTGCTTTCCCGATTGGCTGGATGGTTATAAAGATCCGCCATCTTATCCGCCCAATATTTTGCACCTTTTTCGATTGGTAAAAATTCACTATCTTCTCTGATCCTCGCCTCTGTTGTTATCTTATCACTAAAATAACAAGGAAGACCCGAAATTTGCGCCTCAATACCAACCATAGGGAGGCCTTCAAACCAGGAAGGTAACACAAATAAGTCTAACGCCTGCATAAGGGCAGGTACATCGCTTCGAATTCCTAAGAACATAACTTTG
>JBKTKK010000008.1:0-29445 GCA_047242405.1 Lachnospiraceae bacterium
ACCAAATCCTCCTGGAACGATAATTCCAGATACATCGGAGAAAAATTCCTCTGCATTCGCCTCCGTGATTTGTTCGGAATCAACCCATTTGATATTTACTTGCGCATGATTTGCAACACCACCGTGTTTTAAAGCTTCAACAACACTGATATAGGCATCGTGTAACTGTATATACTTTCCAACTAAGGCAACCGTTACTTCTTGATGTGGATGTTTCCATGCATCGACCATTGCTCTCCATTCATCTAAATCAGGTTCCGGGCAAGGAAGTTGTAGACATTCACAAGCAACATTCGCTAGTTTTTCATCTTCCATCATTAATGGAACTTCGTATAACACTTCACAATCTAAATTTTGTAGTACATGATGGCTTGGCACATTACAAAATAGTGCAATTTTATCCTTTATTTGTGGGGTTAGTTCATGTTCGGTACGACACATAATAACATCGGGCTGGATACCCATTCCTTGCAGCTCTTTTACACTTGCCTGTGTAGGCTTTGTTTTCATCTCTTCAGAAGCGGATAAAAATGGAATCAAGGTTACATGAATTAACATGGCATTCTCACGTCCGACTTCGTGCTGGAATTGGCGGATGGATTCTAAAAATGGTTGACTTTCAATATCCCCCACCGTGCCACCAACTTCGATAATGGCGATTTCCGTTTTATCGGTACTGTAATTGCGGTAAAAACGATCTTTAATTTCATTGGTGATATGAGGGATAACCTGTACGGTGCCTCCACCATAGTCTCCTCGGCGTTCTTTTGATAATACAGTCCAGTATACTTTACCAGTAGTTACATTGGAATTTCGGTTTAAATTTTCATCAATAAATCTTTCGTAATGTCCTAAATCTAAATCGGTTTCCGCTCCGTCGTCTGTAACAAAAACTTCACCATGTTGTACTGGATTCATTGTCCCTGGATCAATATTGATATAGGGATCAAATTTTTGCATCGTAACAGTATAACCGCGAGCTTTTAAGAGGCGGCCGACGGAAGCTGCTGTAATACCTTTACCCAAACCGGATACAACGCCTCCTGTGACAAAAACATATTTTACAGGCATGATGACCCTCCTTCGTATATAATAGTGAAAAAAATGAATACTGTAATCAGAGCCGCTGCAAACGGCATCTAAAATGAAAAAGTGAAACAGACGATACAATTCTCATGTGATTGTGTTCTGTTTCACAATTCTGTTATCCCAAAATAACATTTTACTATTATACAACCTGCTTTTAAAATATTCTAGGACTTTTTTGCGGAAAATTTCTACGAAAATATAGTCATTTTAGAAGTGTATTTATAGAATATTAATAATTGTGGCGAAAATTTCACAGATAGCGACTTGATTTATATAAGGTTACTATCTATAATAAGAGGGAATAACTTTATTATTAATATAGATATTTCATTATTAGAACGGAGGATAACGTGGAAAATCCAAATCAAAATGGAAATAACAATGACCCAAATAAAAAAGGCAAAAAAAATACCCAGCTCATAATCATGTTGGTCGTTGTTGGGTTCATTACCTTTATGTTGGTCGCTTTACTTAATCAGTATATTACTAGCCGGACCAACGAAAAAATTACTTATAATGAGTTCTTGTCAAAAGTGGAAAGCAATCAAGTAAGTAAAGTTATCATAAGTGGCAGTCGAATTAACATACGCTTAAAAGACAATGTATTTATGAATTACTATACTCCTAATTTGGGGGATCCAGATTTAGTTCGCACTTTAAGAGCGGCGGGGGTAGAATTTATTGGAGAAGAAAGCAGTAGTGGTTCGGGGATACTAGATTTCGTATTAATTTATATTTTACCAATTGTTCTAATCTGGTTTGTAATGGGATTCTTTATCCGAAGGATGTCTGGCGGTGGCGGCGGCGTTATGGGAGTCGGAAAAAGTAATGCAAAAGTATATGTGCAAAAAGAAACCGGGGTGACGTTTAAAGATGTTGCTGGTGAGGACGAGGCGAAAGAATCTTTAAAAGAAATTGTGGATTTTCTCCATAATCCTCAAAAGTATGCAAAAATTGGAGCAAAGCTTCCAAAAGGGGCTCTATTGGTGGGACCTCCTGGAACCGGTAAAACATTGCTTGCAAAAGCGGTAGCAGGGGAAGCCCATGTACCATTTTATTCACTAACAGGATCGGATTTTGTGGAGATGTTTGTTGGTGTTGGTGCAAGCCGTGTTAGGGATTTATTTAAGCAGGCGCAACAAAATGCACCATGTATTATCTTTATTGATGAAATCGATGCCATTGGTAAAAGTCGTGATAGCCGATATGGCGGTGGCAATGATGAACGAGAACAGACATTGAATCAGTTGCTTTCGGAAATGGATGGGTTTGATACATCGAAAGGGTTACTCGTCTTGGCGGCCACAAACCGTCCAGAAATTTTGGATAAGGCATTATTACGACCGGGTCGTTTTGACCGTAGAATCATCGTAGATAAGCCAGATTTAAAAGGCAGAGTAAATATCTTAAAAGTACATGCAAAAGATGTGAAGATGGATGATTCGGTTGATTTAGATGCAATTGCATTAGCAACGAGTGGAGCAGTTGGATCGGATCTTGCGAATATGATTAATGAAGCAGCGATTAATGCGGTGAAACATGGACGTCATTTTGTAACACAGGCGGATTTGTTAGAAGCAGTTGAAGTTGTTTTAGTAGGAAAAGAAAAGAAAGACCGTATCATGAATGCGGAGGAAAGAAAAATTGTTTCCTACCACGAGGTTGGCCATGCGTTAATTAGCGCTTTGCAAAAAGATTCAGAACCAGTGCAAAAGATTACCATTGTTCCAAGAACGATGGGAGCGTTAGGCTATGTTATGCATACGCCAGAAGAAGAGAAGTTTTTAAATACGAAAACGGAAATTCAGGCTATGATCGTAAGTGCTTTGGGTGGTCGTGCAGCAGAAGAAATTGTATTTAACAATGTAACAACTGGTGCAGCCAATGATATTGAACAGGCGACCAACTATGCAAGAACGATGATTACCATGTATGGTATGTCGGATAAGTTTGGTTTAATTGCCTTAGAAACGGTAGAAGATCAATATCTAGAAGGACGTCGTGTATTAAATTGTGGTGAGGCCACTGCATCTGAAATCGATCGTGAAGTTATGCGAATACTACGCGAATCCTATGAAGAAGCAAAAGCTTTATTGCTGGCAAACAGACGTATCCTTGATAAAATTGCCGCTTTCTTAATCGAGAAAGAAACAATTACAGGAAAAGAGTTTATGAAAATTTTCCATGAAGCAAAAACAGAGATGGAAGAGCCTGTAAGTGAGGTTGTTGTTAATCGTGAAATTCCTGTAATCGATCTTATGGGAGATGAGGATACATCCTTAAATAATTAATTAGTAAAGATATGACAGAGGCAAGTCGGCAGATGGGTTCATCTGCCGGCTTTTTAACATGGATTATTTTGCTATTTTCTATACATGATTGTCTTTCCTTTCATAATCCGTTATACTTAATATAGGGAAAGAGGGATAAAGATAAGAGGTTAAAATATGTTTGATATAGAAGAAGAGTTAAAAAAATTACCGGGAAAACCGGGTGTATATTTAATGCACGATGCATCCGATGAGATTATATATGTAGGGAAGGCAATCAGTTTAAAAAATCGTGTTAGACAGTATTTTCAAAGTAGTCGAAATAAGACGGCAAAAATTGAAAAGATGGTATCTAAAATAGCGCGATTTGAGTATATTATAACGGATTCCGAAATGGAAGCCTTAGTACTAGAATGTAATCTTATCAAGGAGCATAGGCCAAAGTATAATACGATGCTAAAGGATGATAAGGGTTATCCATATATACGCATAACTGTGGATGAAACATTTCCAAGGGTGACGATGGCGCGTATGATGAAAAAAGATAAGTCACGCTATTTTGGACCGTATACGAGTGCCGGTGCTGTTAAGGATACCCTAGATCTCGTTCATAAATTGTTTCAAATCCGCACATGCAATCGAAACTTACCGCGGGATATCGGAAAAGAGCGACCATGCTTAAACTATCATATTAAACAATGTGCAGCACCTTGTCAGGGATATATTTCCAAAGAAGAATATCATAAGTCCATCCAACAGGTAATTGATTTTCTAAACGGGAAATATGATTACGTTTTAAAGCAACTGAATGAGAAGATGATGGAAGCGTCAGAGGCAATGGAATTTGAGGAAGCCATTAAATACCGGGAATTAATCCAGAGTGTTAAACATGTTGCGCAAAAGCAAAAGATCACGGATAACTCGATGGAAGACAGGGATATCATTGCCTTTGCAACCGAAGGAAGTGATGCGGTTGTCCAAGTATTTTTTGTGCGTGAGGGCAAACTAATCGGAAGAGATCATTTCCATTTAACGGTGGCGGAAGGGGATTCTAGGAAAGTATTATGGGAGTTTGTAAAACAGTTTTATTCAGGTACCCATTTGTTCCAGAAATTATATCGCAAGATGAATTGAAGAGGAAGTTAAACTGGATAACGGTGAGGGAAAAGCCATCGTCCTTGGAAGACTTGTTGAGTTAAAAGAAAATGGTATTGACCAAGACGGGAAAAAAAAAACGGAAGAATTGTAACCGAGCAAATCAGGTCGCAACATGGATCGGTTTACCGAATATTAGTAGAATAGAGGCATATGATATCTCGAATATTAGTGGCTTTGAATCGGTCGGATCAATGATTGTCTATGAAGATGGAAAGCCAAAAAGAAATGATTACCGAAAGTTTAAAATCAAATGGGTACAAGGCGCGAATGATTATGCTTCTATGGAAGAAGTCTTGACTCGCCGTTTTGCCCATGGACTACAAGAAATGGAGATGATTTCAAATCAAGAAACAGAGAAGAAACTAGGCAGTTTTACAAAGTTTCCAGATTTGATAATGATGGATGGTGGACGGGGGCAGGTAAATATTGCACTCCGCGTGTTGGAAAAACTAGGGTTAGCGATCCCAGTTTGCGGTATGGTAAAAGATGATCATCATCGTACAAGGGGATTGTACTATAACAATGTGGAAATTCCAATTGATCGACATTCAGAAGGATTCCAGTTAATTACCAGAATACAGGATGAGGCACATAGGTTTGCCATAGAATATCATAGAAGTCTTAGAAAAAAAGGAAATGTGCATTCGATTTTAGATGATATTCCTGGAATAGGGCCCAAGCGGAGAAAAGCACTAATGCGTTCCTATGAAAGTTTAGAACAGATAAAGGCAGCAACTGTGGAGGAGCTAAAAGAAGTGGACGGTATGAATGAAGCTTCAGCCCTGTCTGTTTATGAATTTTTCCGGGAATCCGAGAATAGAACTTTACAGAAAGACGTGAACTTGATAAAATAAAAAATAATGAGTAAAATAGCAGGTATGTTTACTGTAATTTTAATATACGAAAAGGAGATTTGAATATGAGTGGGGTATCAGTTACTGCATTAATCAATAAAATGAATTTAGAAGTTTTAACAAGAGAGATTAATACGGATAAAATAAAGATCGTTCATCCGGATATTAACCGCCCTGCACTTCAGTTGACTGGATTTTTTGATCATTTTGATAATGAGCGTGTTCAGATTATTGGCCATGTAGAGTATGCATACATTTCCAAAATGGATAAGGAATATAAACACAAAGTCTATGAGCGTTTAATGAGCAGTAAAATACCTTGTATTGTTTTTAGTAGAAGTTTCCGTCCTGATAAAGAAATGCTTGCACTTGCGGTTAAATACGGCGTTCCTGTTATGGTTTCAGAGAAAACGACATCTGATTTAATGGCAGAGATTATTCGTTGGTTAAATGTAGAGCTTGCACCGACCATTTCAATTCATGGAGTTTTAGTAGATGTTTACGGAGAAGGTGTCCTAATTATGGGCGAAAGCGGTATCGGAAAGAGCGAGGCAGCCCTTGAATTAATTAAGCGCGGTCACCGACTTGTTTCGGATGATGTTGTTGAAATTAGAAAGGTAAGTGATGATACGCTTGTAGGATCAGCTCCAGGCATTACAAGACATTTTATTGAATTACGTGGGATTGGTATTATTGATGTTAAAACGTTATTTGGTGTTGAAAGCGTTAAAAATACACAAGCGATTGACATGGTAATAAAGTTAGAAGATTGGAATAAAGATAAAGAATACGACCGTCTTGGTTTGGAAGAACAATATACGGAATTTTTAGGAAATAAAGTTGTTTGCCATCAAATTCCGATTCGACCAGGCCGAAACTTAGCGATTATTGTAGAATCAGCAGCCGTAAATTACAGACAAAAGAAGATGGGCTATAATGCAGCCAGAGAACTTTATAACAGGGTTCAAAAGAATTTAGCAAAAAGAATGGATGGAGAAGATTAATGAGCTTTGAAATAGAATTACAAAATATTTTAGCAAATGATGATTTAAAAAAAGAGGAATCAATGAAGGAACACACTACTTTTAAGGTAGGGGGGCCTGCAAAATATTTTGTTTCTCCAAAAAATACGACAGAACTTGCAGCTGTGTTAAATTTATGTAAGGATTATCAAGTTCCATGGTTTCTTTTAGGAAAAGGGAGCAATCTACTTGTGAGCGATTGTGGGTATGATGGAGTCGTAATACATTTAGAAAAGTACTTTAGTGGCTTATCATGCGAAGGAAATTTGATAAAAGCGGGTTCCGGTGCGGCATTAACAGCCTTATCACGTTTTGCTTGGCAGGAAGGGCTTGGCGGATTAGAATTTGCTGCTGGAATTCCAGGCTCGGTTGGAGGAGCTGTTGTCATGAATGCTGGTGCCTATGGCGGAGAAGTGAAGGATGTTATTTTAGAAGCTACGGTTATGACGGTTGAGGGCAAAATTGAGGTATTATCCAAGGAAGAACTTCAACTTGGCTATCGTGGTAGCTGTATTCTTCCCAATAATTATACGGTTCTTGACTGCACGTTTCAATTGAACGAAAGAAGTAAAGATGATATAAAAAAGGATATGGATTATTATAATGAGCAAAGACGTCTGAAGCAACCGCTGGATAAAGGGAGTGCCGGCAGCACATTTAAGAGACCAAAAGGTTATTTTGCAGGACAATTAATTCAGGAGGCTGGCTTAAGAGGATATAAGTATGGTGGTGCAGCCGTTTCAGATAAGCATTGTGGTTTTGTTGTTAATATGGGGGAAGCGACTGCCACAGATGTTTGGAATCTTATTCAACATGTAAGAAAGACGGTAAAAGAAAACTCAGGTGTGTCATTAGAAATGGAAGTTAAAACATTGGGTGATTTTAACGAAGGATGAAAAAGCGATGAGATTTGTAATAGTTACGGGAATGAGCGGGGCAGGGAAATCGACTGCCCTGAAAATGCTAGAAGATATCGGTTTCTTTTGTGTGGATAATTTGCCGATTCCCTTAATTCATAAATTTGCGGAATTAACATGTGCAAAAAAATCAGAAATTAATAAGGTTGCATTGGGGGTAGATATTCGCAGTGGGCAGATGTTACCAGAATTAGAAACTATTTTAGAAGAATTGGTAAATAATAAAATTACTTACGAAATACTATTTTTGGATGCATCGGAAGAATGCCTTGTTAAGAGGTACAAAGAAACACGTAGAAGTCATCCTTTATCTGGGACAGAACGTGTGGATAAAGGAATTGCTCTGGAGCGGGAAAGACTTGCCTTTCTTCGCCGTCAGGGATTATGTTATAGATAAGCCAGTTACTGACGAGGGAATTAAAGGACAATTGAAAACATATTTGAAAAGGAGAGGCGTATTGTTTATATTACAATTTTATCCTTTGGCTTTAAGTATGGAATTCCAAATGACTCGGATTTAGTTTTTGATGTTCGTTTTCTTCCAAATCCATACTATATAGATGATTTAAAACCGCAAACAGGAAATGATGCTCCTGTTCGGGATTATGTAATGAGTTTTGATGTAAGTCATATATTTTTAGAAAAATTAGTAGATATGGTAAAGTTCCTAATACCCAATTATATACTGGAAGGAAAAAATCAGCTGGTCATCAGCATTGGATGTACCGGTGGTAAGCACCGATCTGTGACCTTGGCGAATGCTTTATACCAGGCGTTGGTTGATAGTGGCGATTATGGGCTTAAGATTGAACACAGGGATATTGGCAAGGACAGCTACCGAAAGGGGATTTAGAAATGTCATTTTCCAGTGAAGTAAAGGAAGAACTTTCCAGACAATTATCTTTAGCTAGACATTGTCAAATAGCAGAGCTTGCCGCAATTATTAGCTTTTGTGGTCAGATTAAACAGTACGGTATTAATCGATATTTTTTAAAAATTCATACAGAAAATATTACTGTTGCTAGAAAGTACTTTACATTATTACAAAAAACATTTAATATAAAGACGGATGTAGCCATAAAAAGGAATGCATATTTAAAAAAGAGTAGGACATACATAGTAGCAGTAGATGGTTTTGAAGATACCCTTCGGTTGCTAAAAGCGACAAAATTTGTTGATGATGATGGACAAATTATAAATGTCAATGGTCCTGCAAGCAATTTAATTGTACAGAGTGCTTGTTGTAAGCGGTCCTTTATTCGTGGTGCCTTTTTAGCATCTGGCTCTATTAGTGATCCTGAAAAATTCTATCATCTAGAAATTGTTTGTACTTCGGCGGAAAAGGCGGAACAACTACGACATATGATCAATACTTTTTCTATGGATGCTAAAATTGTTACAAGAAAGAAGTATTACGTTGTATATATAAAAGAAGGCAATCAAATTGTAGACTTATTAAATATTATGGAAGCGCATAAAGCGCTAATGAATCTAGAAAATGTCAGAATATTAAAGGAAATGCGTAATTCCATTAATCGGCAGGTTAATTGTGAAACTGCCAATATTAATAAAACGGTATCAGCTGCTGTTGAGCAGATTAATGATATAACCTATGTTAAAGAAAAAATCGGTTTTGCCAATTTACCAGCAGGTCTAGAAGAAATAGCGCTAGCCCGATTGGCAATGCCTGAGGCAACGCTAAAAGAACTTGGGGAAGCTCTCGATCCCCCTGTAGGCAAGTCTGGAGTTAACCATCGATTACGAAAACTGAAGAGTATTGCAGACAGTATAAGAGAGAATAAGGAGGATAATTATGATTTCGAAAACTATTACAATTAAGATTCCAACAGGATTAGAAGCTAGACCAGTAGCCATGCTTGTTCAGGTTGCAAGTCAGTATGATAGTTCTATTTATGTGGAAAGTGAATCCAAAAGAGTCAATGCCAAGAGTATTATGGGGATGATGACTTTGGGACTAAATGCGGGAGAAGAAATTACCTTGTCTATAGATGGCAACGATGAAGAATTAGCTATGCAAAAAATTGAAGAATATCTTTCAGGAAAGTAATTTAGTAAAGATTTATAGAGAAAGTGTTATAATATAAGATGCCTAAGCCTATTCCATATGGAATAGAGGAAGGCATCTTTTTATTTGTGTACAGATAACATATTCTTATTACTTTTCATAGGTGAGCGCAAGGTAGCTTGCGTTTTACTATGAAAGTAAGTATAATTGTAATAGTTTACGGAATAAATGGCAATACGGAGGAAAATATGGACGTTAAAGATTTTGATTATGATTTACCAGAAGAATTAATTGCACAGGATCCGATAGAGAAGCGCGATAATTCAAGATTAATGATATTGGACAAACGAACAGGAGAATTACAGCATAAGGTGTTTCACGATATCATCGATGACTTAAATGCGGGTGATTGTCTTGTTATTAACAATACAAAAGTAATACCAGCTCGATTATTTGGTGCGAAAGTTGGTACTTCTGCAAAGATTGAAGTGCTGCTCCTAAAGAGAAGAGAAAATAACATTTGGGAAGTTTTAGTAAAGCCAGGCAAAAAAGCAAAGCCAGGAACTGAAATTGAGTTTGGTGATGGCAGATTAAAGGCAACGGTATTGGATATTGTGGAAGAGGGAAATCGTTTAATACAATTCCAATATGAGGGAATATTTGAAGAAATTTTAGATGAACTTGGTCAAATGCCATTACCACCTTATATTACCCATGAATTGAAAGATAAAAATCGTTATCAAACCGTATACGCAAAACATGAGGGCTCTGCAGCTGCACCTACTGCAGGTTTGCATTTTACAAAAGAACTGTTAGAAAAAATAGAAGAAAAGGGTGTCAAGATAGCCAGTGTAACCTTACATGTTGGTTTAGGTACGTTTCGTCCGGTAAAAGTGGACAATGTTCAGGACCACCACATGCATTCTGAATTTTATATTATTGAAGAGTCAGAGGCGAAAAAAATTAATGACACAAAGGCAGCAGGTGGAAGGATAATAGCCGTTGGTACAACGAGCTGCCGAACATTAGAATCAGCAGCCGATGAAAATGGACATATTGATGCGAAAAGTGGATGGACGGATATTTTTATTTACCCTGGTTACCGCTTTAAAATTTTAGATGCATTAATTACGAATTTCCATTTGCCGCAGTCCACACTAATCATGTTAGTTTCTGCATTGGCAGGCAGAGAACATGTTCTTCATGCCTATGAAACAGCAGTAGAGGAAAAATACCGTTTCTTTAGTTTTGGAGATGCCATGTTCGTTAAATAAAGTAAGAACAATTCGTTTTGAAAAGCACGAGGGGGCAGTTGTCAAATGGGGCAACTGCCTTTTTTGTAAGTTATATGGACGGGACCAGGACTTTCATTGCTTTTTCTTCCCATTTATAATATAATGAAATTCGATTATAATGTGAAAAAGAACATGAAATAAAGTAAGGAAAAAAGATGGCTGAAGAAATTCGTTTAAACAAGTATTTGAGTGAAATAGGGGTTTGCTCTAGAAGAGAAGCAGATCGATTGATTGAGTCGGGGAAAGTTTCAATCAATGGTGAAACTGCTAAGATGGGGATAAAAGTAACGGGCAAAGAGGAAATATTAATGAATGGAAGAAAAATCAAACAAGAAAAGCCAGAAGAGATGGTACTTATAGCGGTGAATAAGCCACGGGGCATTGTTTGCACCACCGCAAAGGAAGATAAAAACAATATTGTGGATTTTATTAATTACCCTACTAGAATATACCCAATTGGCCGTTTAGATAAAGATTCAGAAGGTCTAATTCTGATGACAAATAATGGAGAAATCGTTAATAAAATTTTACGCAGTCGTAATAACCATGAAAAAGAATATGTGGTAACCGTTGATAAAACAATTACAGAACAATTTTTAAAACGGATGAGCCAACCAATACCTATTTTAGATACAATGACAAAGCCATGTAAAATTTGGAAAACAGGCCAAAAAGAGTTCCATATCATTCTAACACAGGGATTAAATCGGCAGATTCGAAGGATGTGAATACTGCGGATACAAAGTAATGAAACTGGAAAGAATTAGAATCATGAATATAGGTCTTGGAAATTTGAAAACAGGTGGATATCGAAATATCACCAAACAGGAAATAATTGAGTTGAGAAAATAACTTTAAATAACGAAATCAGGAGAGTTTATGGAAAAAATCACTAGAATGAAAGAGCTAGTTACTTTATTAAATGAGGCTTCCAAAGCGTATTATCAAGAGAGCCGGGAAATCATGAGTAACTATGATTACGATAAATTATATGATGAATTAGTTGGGCTAGAAAAAGAAACAGGTATTACATTGGGAAAAAGTCCTACCATTTCCGTTGGATATCAGATTCTAAGTGAATTACCGAAGGAAACCCACGCAAGCCCCATGTTATCGTTGGATAAAACAAAAGATGTGGAGCAGTTAAAGATATGGTTAAAAAACAAAACAGGAATTTTATCTTGGAAATTGGATGGCTTAACGATTGTTTTGACTTATGAAAATGGGACGTTGTTAAAGGCGGTAACAAGAGGAAATGGCGAAGTTGGCGAGGTAATAACAGGCAATGCGAAAACATTTGTAAATGTACCGCTTAACATAGGCTTTCAAGGAAGGGTTGTAATCCGAGGGGAAGCAGTTATTAAATATTCGGATTTCCACAAAATGAATGAGCAGATTGTGGACCTGGATGCAAAGTATAAAAATCCAAGAAATCTTTGTGCCGGATCGGTTCGCCAGCTAAATAGTGAAATTACCGCAGGGAGAAATGTAAACTTCTTCGCCTTTTCTTTAATCGAAGCTGCTGGGATTGACTTTCATAATTCAAGAGAGAAACAGTTGGAGTGGTTAAAAAGACAGGGATTTGATGTAGTTGAATATGTTTCCGTAACTGCAGAAACGATGGATGCTGTCGTAGGTCAGTTTGAAGCAAAGATTCCAACAAATGATATTCCATCGGATGGTCTCGTTTTATTGTTCGATGATATTGCCTATGGGGAATCTCTTGGAATGACGGCTAAATTTCCACGGAATGCCATCGCATTTAAATGGGCAGATGAAACGGCAGAAACGAAATTAAATTATATTGAGTGGAGTCCCTCAAGGACAGGCTTAATTAACCCAGTTGCTGTATTTGATCCGGTCTCATTGGAGGGGACAACCGTTAGCCGTGCCAGCGTTCACAACCTGTCCATTATGGAATCGTTGGAATTGGGGGAAGGGGATACGATCACGGTGTATAAGGCCAATATGATCATTCCTCAGATTGCAGAGAATTTAACGAGAAGTGGCAGTATAAAAATACCAGAACATTGCCCTGTATGTGGGGGAGAAACAGAAGTGAAAAAGACGAATGATGTGAAATCGCTATTCTGTATAAACCCAGATTGCCAGGCAAAAAGAGTGAAATCCTTTGAATTGTTTGTAAGTCGCGATGCGATGAATATTGACGGATTGTCCGGTGCAACCTTAGAAAAGTTTATTGTAGATGGCTTTATAAAAGAATTTGCCGATATTTTTGAACTGGATCAATTTCGAGAGCAAATTGTTTCTAAGGATGGATTTGGCGAAAAATCATATGAAAACCTTATGAAATCCATAAATACAGCTAGAAAAACAACGCTCATTCGAGTTATTTATAGTTTGGGTATACCTGGCATTGGATTGTCCAATGCAAAAATGCTTTGTAAAGTATTTGCCAACGATTTCAATCGGATGCGCCATGCAACGGAAGAGGAATTGGTGGCTGTTGATGGGATTGGACAAGTATTAGCCCGCTCGTGGGTCAACTACTTTGAAGATGAGAAAAACCAAAATATTGTGGATCACCTACTTTTAAAGCTTGAAATCGAGAAGGAAGAGGCATCCGATACGGAACAAATTTTTATGGATAAAGTTTTTGTAATTACCGGCTCTGTTACAAAGTTTAAAAATCGAAATGAATTGAAGGCTTACATTGAAGAAAGAGGTGGGAAAGTAACGGGATCGGTTACAACAAAAACAAATTATTTAATTAATAATGATACGACATCCAATTCTTCTAAAAATAAAAAGGCGAAGGAACTTAATATTCCTATTTTATCAGAAGATGATTTGTTAGGACAAATGGATAGACGATAGAAAAACGGTATAGACATAGACAAGGCCTTGCTTTGGCCGTGTTAAGAAGAGGAGGAACCTATGCCCATAAGAGTAGAAAATGATTTACCAGCAAGAGCAGTCCTTGAATCGGAAAATATATTTATGATGGGAGCGAACCGGGCAGAAACCCAAAGAATTCGTCCGTTGCAAATTATAATTCTAAATTTAATGCCGATCAAACAAGATTATGAGACGCAGCTTTTGCGTGCCTTATCCAATACACCGTTGCAGGTAGAAGTAACCTATCTAAATGTTTCGACGCACGAATCAAAGAATACGCCTGCCAGACATATTAATAAGTTTTATACGACCTTTGATCAAGTAAAAGAGGAACATTATGATGGTATGATAATTACTGGAGCACCAGTGGAAAACATACCATTTGAAGAAGTGGAATATTGGGAAGAATTAACGCAAATAATGGATTGGACCAAGACCCATGTAACCTCTACCCTTTACGTATGCTGGGGAGCAATGGCGGGAATGTATTATCATTTTGGTATTGAGAAAGTGGCAATGAACAAAAAATTATCTGGTATATACAAACATAGAATTTTAGATCGATGTGATCCACTCGTCCGTAGTTTTGATGACATTTTTGATGCACCTCATTCTAGATATAGCGGTGTAAGGAAGGAAGATGTGTTAAGTCATCCTGAATTGCAACTTTTGGCTGAATCGAAGGAGGCGGGTGTCTATCTTGTGAAGAGCAGGGATGGAAGGCACGTCTTCTTGTTTGGCCATCCGGAATATGACCGGATGACCTTGGATGCAGAATATCATAGAGACTTATTAAAGGGAATCCCCGTTGATATACCAGAGAATTATTATGAAAATAATGATCCAAATACGACGCCTCTATTAACTTGGAGGGGGCATGCCAACAATCTATATACAAACTGGCTGAATTATTATGTATATCAGGTAACGCCATATGATTTGTACGGAACGCCATTCTAATGCAGTAATCAAGGGCGTTATTATAAATTAAAAATATCGTAAAATGATATCAAAGATCGGGTAGTATCGCAAAAATGGGAGTACAAAAAAAGTATGATATAAACGAACGTTTGGAATAGCATTATGAGGGTATGTTGCAAGAGCAATATGCCCTTAATTTTTTTGAAATAAATGGTGTCACATGTTATGAAATATGATATGCTGAAAGAAATAGATGAATTGCAATTTAAGGTGGTGATAAATAATGCAAAACTTGAAGAAACCGAAAAAGTTTACAACAATAAGTTTTGTTTTAATCTATATGTTTTGCCTTGCCTTAGTTCTCATTAGGTGGGCACACACATTTAATAATGATATTGTTGTAATCAATCAAGAAATAAATTCGCATATTACAAATTTTACTTTAAGTATCTTGATGTGTATATTATTTGGTTATATATCACTTATAGCTGGAAAACAATATCAATCTTGTTTGATGATTGGCGTATTGATAATCGTAGGAAACTTTATTTATGAAACGATATTACCACTGCTGAACACAATAGATATTATTGATGCAATTTATGGTTTGGTTGGTGTATTATTTAGTTTGATATATTTGTATTTCATAAGTAAATATGGATTTTTGGATAAGAAATAAATTCCAGTTTATGGCATACAGTATTTTGTGACTGGCTGCTTTTCTGTTTTAGTCATTGTTGATAGTAACAGTGTAAAACGGCTCATAACCCTGTAACTCTGTATCCCGATTTGAACCATTACTGAATGAAATACTGTTAAATACAAGATTTCTATTTAAAAGCAGTGAGGTCAAGGAACAAGACGAAGCCGATACGCCGTAGGGCAGTCCTTGTCGGAACAGACATAGCCAACAGTACCATGATACAGCAGAGGACTTGAAAGGCCAGAAGCCTTGCAAGTCCTCTTGTCTCTTGTTGGGTGTTAGCTCGGAGATAGAGTGCTCCTTTTTTCAGTACTTTTAGAAATTTATTTTTAGGAGGTACAGGTCTGCGATTAGTCTTTTCATAGCAGTCTAATGTTTGTGAGTAGGTCAGTTCCGTTATCTGTGGCTTATAGGTTTCGCTGTCAATTCCGTAGTAGTAAATAACAGAGGTTTCTAATACCGTGTGAATACTGTCAAAATCTTTGGTAAATGTGCTGTGTTCTTACTTTCATAGCAAATTTAATCCGTTCTGATGTTTTGAAGCAGGTATTCAACCGAAAACAGTACAGAAGTATTTAGGTCGTGCTACTTAGCAAATGACAATGGACTTGTATACTCATGTATTGGAAAATCATTTGTCAGACGAAATGGACAAGTTGGATAATAGATTAGAAGTGATTAAACTTTCGAGTCATAACATAGCAGAAGAACGCCATCAACGGGAATATGAGAAAAAGAGTGATAGCTTATCCGCTGATAAACTGCCATGCATAGGATAAATGGGAGTATAATAGGGGTAACTACAAATACTATGGGAGTATAAAATGCGCGGAAATGGCGTAAATAAAGGAAAAATGGAGATACACTTTATACTCCTTAGTTGTTTTATTAGGTATATCAGGTTGCCCCATATAATTGGAAGGAGCATGAAGTTAACGTATAGTACCCTCGGTGCGTTTTATAGTTAGGAGGGCCATTGTAAAAAATAGAAATAGCATAATCATAACTGCAATGGCTAATGAAATTAGTGGTGTTACGAGGAAGCGCTCCATTAAAATTTTTCCTAACCACTTCGCAGCGATTCCGCTAATTGAGGCAAGTATAATAGGATGTAAAATACTACTGAATGCGGAAAAAGGAAAACTTACACTCTTACGGATGGCGATTAAGTGTAATAAGGCTAAAATAAGCTGACTTAACAACATGCCCCATAAATAGGCTAGTATCCCGTACTTAGGGATTAAAAATACCACAATTGATAAACGAATTGATAAACTTATCATATTATGTGTGAAAATGGTAGAAGTCTTTCCTAGACCATTTAAAATACTACCCATCGTAGTGGTTAAGTACATAAAAGGACAGAGCCAAGCAAGTATTGTAATGAATTTCCCCGCTAATTTACTGTCAAAAATATAGATACCCATTTGAGAACCGAATAATAAAAATACAGCGGTAAACAGTATCCCAAGCCACAGGCAAAAGCGTATGTTCGTGCCTGTGGCCTTTTGTATTTGTCGATCACTTCCCTGTGATTGGGCTTCGGCAATGGCAGGCAATAACATAACCGAAACAGAGTTACTAAGGGCCGAGGGGAAAAAGATAAACGGCATAGCCATACCAGTCAAAACACCATAAACGCTTAAGGCTTGTTCCGATGTCATTCCATACATTTTTAGTCGGCTAGGGATTAAAACAGCTTCTGCACTTTGCAAAATATTAAGCACGAGACGGTTTGCCGTAAGGGGAGCGGCCATTAAGCTAATTTGTTTAATCATAGGGAAGAAGTAACGAGTAGATGCTTCTTTCTTCTCATTTATTGGAGTAGCTTCTGTCCAGAAAAAAGCTAATAATAGATAGATAACTGCTGCAATATCGCTAATTAAAGAACCAGCGACAGCTCCTGCAGCAGTAAGGTTTACCCCTTTTTCCAGACAGATTTTCCAAATGATCCATACGGAAATTACGCGGATGATTTGTTCCACCATTTGTGAAAAGGCAGGAATGTTCGCTTTTTTCAATCCATAATAGTAGCCACAAAAGCAGGAGTGTATGCTTACAAATGGAACAGAAAGAGCAAGAATTCTTAACAATCCTTCACAGCGTGGTTCTAATAATAAGTAAGTCGCAATGGGTTTGGCAAAGCTATACACAAGTGTGGTGGTTGCAAAGGATAAAACCATCGTTAAAAGAAGCCCAGCCTTTAAGACATTCCGTTGCCTATAATGACGGTCACTGGAATACTCGGCGGCTACAAATCTTGAAATCGCTGTTTGTATACTGGCGGCACATATGGCAAAACAGATACTAGATACAGGGAATATTAATTGATAAATTCCCATACCTTCCTCACCTATCGTATTTGATAAAAATATACGATAAAAAAAGCCAATAATTCGGCTGATTAATCCGGTAGCTGTAAGGATAGCGGTACCGATTATAATTGGGTTTTTATTTTTTTTCATAAAACTCCGAGGCAGATTTGATTGTTATAATATATTCACGAATCTTTTAATTTATTTGTACAATCTTAAATGGATCGATACTTTTGTTAAGATTGCATCAGAACTGAATATTTATAACCTAAATATTAAAAATGAACGATTAGAATGAACAGTATATGAATAAATATAATAAAATTATGAATAAAAATGCACTTTATTCGTGTTTGGGTATTGACAGTTTACACTGTTTTGCATTATAGTATAGGAAAGATAAGCGCTTAATTAATGTAAAAACGATTTGTATCCGGATAATAATTGAATAAAGGGAGGAAGTATTATGAATTTAAAAGGACGCAGTTTTTTAACACTGAAAGATTTTACTCCAGAAGAAATCGGATATTTAATCGATTTAGCAGCTGAATTAAAGGCGAAAAAAAAGGCTGGGATTACTGGCAATGGCCTAAAAGGGAAAAATATTGCTTTGATTTTTGAAAAGGCATCGACACGTACTCGTTGTGCCTTTACAGTAGGTTGTGTAGATGAAGGCGGCCATCCAGAATATTTAGGTACGAATGATATACAGTTAGGTGCGAAGGAGACGATTGAGGATACTGCCCGCGTATTGGGGCGTATGTTTGATGGTATCGAGTACCGAGGATTTGAACACGAAAAAGTTGAAACTTTATCAAAATATGCAGGGGTACCAGTTTGGAATGGACTTACCGATGAATATCACCCTACGCAAATACTGGCTGACTTTTTAACTTTAAAAGAGGTTTTTCATACATTAAAAGGGCTACATCTTGTATTTATTGGTGATGGCAGAAACAATATGGCAAATTCTTTGATGATTGGATCTGCAAAAATGGGATTGCATTTTACGATTATTGCACCAAAGGTGCTATGGCCAAAAGATTCTCTCGTCTCCTTATGTAATAGTTGGGCACAGGAATCGGAAGGAAGCATTGCCATTACAGATCGTACAGACGCTGTGTTGGGAGCAGATGCTATTTATACAGATGTTTGGTGCTCCATGGGTGAGGAGGAAAAAGCTGCCGAACGTGTAGCCTTGCTAACACCTTATCAGGTCAATCAAGAATTAATGAAAAAGACACAGAAAGATACTACAATTTTTATGCACTGTTTGCCGGCAGTACGAGGCAATGAAGTGACGAATGAAGTAATAGAGAGTAAACAATCGGTAGTTTTTGATGAGGCTGAAAATCGTATGCATACGATTAAGGCTGTCATGGTTGCTACACTCGGAGATTAATGCGGAAGAAGGAAAGGGTTATGGGATTTCGTAAACTAGTAAAAGGACCGGAAATATTACACATATGTAGTGCGCTTTTGATTGTTATACTATCATTTTTTGTGTTTATGGATACACAAGAATATTTCTTTTTTATACCGGTTATTTTTACCCTAGCTTCCTTATTATGTATTAGTGATTGGATATTTATCCTTACCGGGAAACAACAACATCGAAAAGTACCAGGAGTCATACTAATAGCCGGTGTTTTTTTCCTTATTATGGCTATCTTAAGCAGTTTGACTTTTGGGAGGTAGGAATTGAAAACGGAAATTTTAAGGATGTTAAGAGAAACCGATGCATATGTTTCAGGTCAGCAGCTATGCGATCATTTTGGCGTTTCTCGTACTGCCGTATGGAAGGTTATAAATAAATTAAAAGAAGAAGGTTACGAAATCGAGGCAATATCCAATAAAGGGTATTGCCTTAAGCGAGTTCCAGACTTAGTTACAAAAGAGGCTTGCTTGAGTGCACATACAAAATGGGCAGGAAGAAAGATTGTATATGGCCAGGAAATGGATTCTACAAATACAAAAGCAAAACAACTTGCCGAGGAAGTTGATTCACATGGCCTATTGGTTGTTACCGACAAGCAGAATGCGGGAAAAGGTAGGCGTGGTAGATCTTGGGAATCGTTACCAGGTAGCAGTATTTTTATGACTTTAGTTGTAAAGCCCAATATAGTACCAGCCAATGCGTCTATGTTAACCTTAGTTGCCGCATTATCAGTAAGCGAAGGTATTGATATGGTTACAAAACTTAGGACAAGGATAAAGTGGCCAAATGATATTTTAGTTGGTACCAAAAAAGTATGTGGCATATTAACCGAGATGAGTGCCGATATGGATCAAGTGAATTATGTGGCAATCGGAATGGGTATCAATACGGGTGTAACTACGTTTCCAGAAGAGATTGCTTATAAGGCAACCTCTTTAGCGTTGGAATGTGGCAAGGAAATTTTAAGAGCAGAGTTAATAGCTGCTATAATGGAATGTTTTGAACGAAACTATGAGATTTTTTTGAACACAGAAGATTTATCCCAACTCATGGACAAGTATGGGGCACGCTTAGTGAATCAAGGACAAAAAGTTAAAGTTTTGGAACCAAATAGAGAATATATGGGTGTATCAGAGGGAATAAATGAAAGAGGAGAACTACTTGTCCGGGATGAAAACAATCGGTTAAAGGTTGTTATGTCAGGGGAAGTATCAGTTAGAGGAATATATGGTTATGTTTAATGATAGAGATGGCGAAAATATTGTTTTATGTGGAGCAAATTCTTACGAAAGAAAATTTTATATTAATGAACAATTTGATGCATTACCACAGTCAATCAAAGATGAATTAAAAATAATGTGTGTCTTATACACAGAAGAAGTCGGTGGTATTTTAACGCTTGAATTTGAAGAAGAGGGGAGTCTAGTATTTAAGTCCATTGCAGATGATAGCGACTATTTATATGATGAAATTAGCGCAGGGCTAAAAATCAAACAAATACAACAGACAAAAGATGAACTGTTACAATCGTTGGAATTGTATTTTAAAGTGTTTTATCTAGGTGAAGATGTAGAATAAGAATATTATTTCAAATGATGAAATTAGAAATGGAATAAAATATGAAGTTAAAAATTGGAAATGTTGAATTGGAAAATAATGTTGTGCTTGCACCAATGGCTGGGGTCACGGATTTGCCTTATCGCGTTTTGTGTAAAGAACAAGGCTGCGGGCTTGTGTGTACAGAAATGGTGAGTGCAAAAGCTATTTTATATAAAAACAAAAATACAAAAGCATTGCTTGAAGTTGCAAAGGAAGAAGGACCGGTAGCAGTACAATTATTTGGAAGTGATCCTGACATCATTAGTGAAATGGCGAAGCAGATTGAAGACGGACCATATGATATTTTTGATATTAACATGGGATGCCCAGTACCAAAGGTAGTCAATAATGGAGAAGGCTCTGCTTTAATGAAAAATCCAAAACTTGCCGGAGAAATTTTATCAAAATTGGTAAAGGCAATCAACAAACCAGTCACAGTAAAGTTTCGAAAAGGTTTCGATGACACGTGCATAAATGCAGTGGAAATGGCAAAAGTTGCACAAGAAAGTGGAGTCAGTGCGGTTGCTATCCATGGAAGAACAAGAGCCCAGTACTATAGTGGTACAGCCGATTGGGATATCATTCGTCAAGTGAAGGAAGCGGTTTCGATTCCAGTCATTGGAAATGGTGACATTTTTACGGCGGAAGATGCAAAGCGCATGATGGAACAGACTGGATGTGACGGTGTCATGGTAGCTCGCGGTGCAAAAGGAAATCCATGGATCTTTCGTGATATTAAGCACTATTTGGATACCGGTAATGTTTTGCCGAAACCCACATTCGAAGAAATTAGAGAAATGATTTTAAGACATTGTGAACTACAGTTACAATATAAAGGAGAGTATATCGGAATACGTGAAATGCGTAAGCACGTTGCCTGGTATACGGCTGGATTTCCCCATTCCGCATCTCTACGCAGAGATGTGAATGCAATGGAGTCGATGGAAGATTTAAAAAAACTATTCGATCAATATGTAGAATAAGAAGGCACGAATCCTAGGGGAAAATGTAGGAAACCTCGTAGTTTGCTAGGCTTGACAATAGATAAGTCATAGTCTATAATACAAGGAATGTGGAGCGGTTATGGGATACATTACCAGCGCCCTGTTTTTTAATTGCACGATTGTTGGCGGTAGAAAAACAGGGCGCTAACCGGCTTGCACGTATGAATGGTAGTGTTTTGAGGAGGTAAATAATATGGCTGATAAGAAAAATATATTAACTTATGCCGGGTTAAAACAATTAGAAGATGAATTACAAAACTTGAAAGTGTTTAAACGTAAAGAAGTAGCACAAAAGATAAAGGAAGCCCGTGAACAGGGGGACTTATCTGAAAATGCAGAATACGATGCAGCAAAAGATGAGCAAAGAGACATCGAAGCTAGAATTGAAGAAATAGAAAAAATCTTAAAGAATGCAGAAGTAGTCGTTGAAGATGAAATCGACTTAGACAAGATTAACATCGGTTGCAAAGTAAAAGTTCATGATATGGAATTCGATGAAGAATTAGAGTTTTCAATTGTGGGATCGACAGAAGCAAACAGTCTTTTATATAAAATCTCAAATGAATCTCCAGTAGGTAGAGCATTAATAGGCAAAAGAAAAGGTGATATTGCCACTGTAGAAACACAGGCTGGAGAAATGCAGTACAAGGTACTTGAAATAACAAGAGTTCAATAATTTAAACATTAGATTTAGTAAGGAGTGGAAAACATGGCTGGACAACAGAATCAGGAACAGGATATACATCAATTATTAAAGGTGCGCCGCGATAAATTGGCAGAACTACAAGAGGGCGGCAAAGATCCATTTGTCATTACAAAATATGACGTAACAAATCATGCAAAAGATATTAAGGATGATTTTGAAGCGTTTGAAGATAAAGAAGTATCCGTTGCCGGACGTATTATGTCTAAAAGAGTCATGGGAAAAGCTTCTTTTTGCAATGTTCAAGATTTAAATGGAAATATTCAATCTTATGTAGCAAGAGATGCCTTGGGTGAAGAGGCATATAAAGAGTTTAAAAAATTGGATATCGGTGATTTGGTTGGTATTAAAGGTAAGGTATTTAGAACGAAGACAGGGGAAATTTCGATCCATGCAGAAGAAGTAACCTTATTATCAAAGAGTCTTCAAATCTTACCAGAAAAATTCCACGGTTTAAAGGATACCGATGTACGCTATAGACAAAGATATATCGATTTAATTGTGAATCCAGAAGTAAAGGATACATTTATTAAACGTTCTCTCATCTTAAGAGAAATTCGTAACTACTTAGATGGTCAAGGTTTCTTAGAAGTAGAGACTCCAGTATTAGTTTCTAATGCAGGTGGTGCAGCGGCAAGACCGTTTACAACGCATTATAATGCGTTAGATGAAGATATCAATTTAAGAATCTCTTTAGAGTTATATTTAAAGAGACTAATTGTTGGTGGAATGGAACGTGTATATGAAATTGGACGTGTATTCCGTAATGAAGGTTTAGATACGAGACATAATCCAGAATTCACACTTATGGAATTATATCAAGCTTACACAGATTATCACGGTATGATGGATTTAACAGAAAACTTATTCCGTACAGTGGCAGAGAAAGTATTAGGTACTACTGTGATCACATACGGCGATGTAGAAATTGATTTATCAAAGCCATTTGAACGTATTAGTATGGTGGATGCGGTTAAGAAATATGCAAACATTGACTTTAACGAAATTCATACCGATGAAGAAGCGAAAGCTTTAGCTGATAAATACCATGTACAATACGAAGAGAGACATAAAAAAGGTGATATTTTAAGTCTTTTATTTGAAGAGTTTGTAGAAGAACACTTGGTTCAACCTACATTTGTTATCGATCATCCGATTGAAATTTCACCATTAACGAAGAAAAAACCGGAAAATCCAGAATATACAGAACGTTTCGAATTGTTTATTACAAAGAGAGAAATGGCTAATGCATATTCGGAATTAAATGATCCATTGGATCAAAGAGAACGTTTTATTGCGCAGGAGGCGTTAAAAGCGGCTGGAGATGAAGAAGCAAACTCCATCGATGAAGACTTCTTAACTGCATTAGAATATGGTATGCCACCTACAGGTGGAATTGGAATCGGTATTGACCGTTTTGTAATGCTTTTAACTGATTCTGCTGCAATTAGAGTTGTATTATTGTTCCCGACGATGAAGAGCTTAGATAAATAAATTTAGTGTTTATGCGGCTTCCGAGAGAATTTGAGGTCCTAAGGACATCAAAAAGATGTCAGAGTCCGAATGAGCTGAAATTTTGATAAATCAAGTTGAATTTAATAAAAGCACTATTTTAGGGCACTTTTCTAAAGAAATTTAGAGAGGTGTCCTTTTTTGCGTTATAGAATAAATGATGTCCTTTTAATGAAAAGAGGTGTACTAAGTGGAACGAGAAAAAGATTTAATTATAAGGAAGCCGAAGAAAACAAAAAGAAGTTTGTGAGATATAAAGATGGATGCAAAGTCTATGGCATGGGAATTTCTAAGTTTCAGGAGATTGCAAAGAAAGCAGATGCAATATACAAAGTGAATCAAATGGTACTGGTAAATACAGAGATACTTGATAGTTATCTTGAACGATTTAGAGTATCAAGTAAAGAGGTAGATTCGGATGGTTAATAAGTTGGAGGAATCAATTAGATATTATGGGTTAGGTGATAAGCAGACAAGAAGATATCTTAGAGTTGAAGAGGCAAAGCAACTCTTTCATCTAGCAGAGGAGGTTCTATTGAGTGTTGCTTTATCTGTTGATGCATTATATCAGTTGCCAAGAACAACATTGATACATCAGAAGAAAATGGAGGATTTCATGAAACATTTATATAAAGTACCGAATACATCGAAATATGTGCAGAAAAAGTATGTAAGTATCGGAGAAGGCTCAATCACATACAGTATTGGTCATCATAGATTCATAGAAATGGCAAGGGCGGCAGGGGCTGTATATAAGATCAATGAAGGAACTGGTGGTACGGTTCTTATTAACTTAGATATTTTTGACGAGTATATGGAGCAATTTCGGGAAGATGCTATTTCGATGAAACACCCATTATTTGCTCCAGCGAAAGGAGAGTAGCTATGGGATATTCATATAAAACCTATTCTGAAACAAAAGATGTGATGAAAAAGTATGTTAATGACGCAGAGGGTGCAATCATCTACAGTATTGGAAAAACAAGATTTATGACGTTGACAGGTGAAGCAGGTGCAATCTATAAAGTAGGAAATTCTGCACTTGTAAATACAGAAATTTTTGAGAAGTATTTAGAACAGTTTCATGAACCATCGAGACCATTGCCAAAGCATATATGGGAAAAACTTCAGGATCAAGGGGAATAAGGGATAATAAATGAAATTCACCAATTATTGGTGCAAATTAAATAAAATACACCAGTGCAGTTTCTATCTAGGAAATAGATAAGGAGTTATTATATATATGTTCCAAACGAAAGTTGGGACACACAACTGAATATCAGTTACAGATTTAGAGTAAAACTTCGGGGTATTCGCCTAGAGGGTTCAAGACCACTGTTATCACATTAGTAGTTCGATGGATTGAAAAATGAAGAACGAGAAGCAGGGAACAAGCCTAGTAAAAGGATTTTCGGATATTGCGGATGGATAATAACCCATGGAGGTCGAGAGGTTCGACCTTATCCTCGTAATGGCAATAGAGGAGATAGTCTTAGTGAAAGATAAGGCGTCATGAACGCATAAGCGGCTCATCTGTAACTCCCAGGAATGAGAACATTCCTTTGTGTACGGGGCAATAAAGGGACTTGAAACAGTCAGCGTACACCTTACATGGCATAAGCCATGGAGGAATAAGGAGGATGCAGAATGGTTGGAATCATTACAGTAGCTGTAATAGTAACAATTCCATTTTTTTATTCGCAAAGGCAGCTGGTTACGCAGATGAAAGATTAGAAGAAATTCATAATGCATTTGTCTTCAAGGAGGATATGCAATATGAAGGCCACGAAGAAATCTAACCCCAAAATGAGTGCAACTGAGAAGGCAGAAAGAAAGTTCGATAGGGATTTGAAGTCATGTATGAAATGTCATTGCTTTTGGGGAAATGCCAGTGGGTGTTTGAGCAGTAATTGCTTTAAAGAGAAGAGAAAGGAACCAGAAAAGACAGTATATAGTGAATGTACGGATTGTTCTTACAAACAAGGTGATGGGTATTGCTTTCCGTGTATGAAAAAATTATTGGAAAGAAAGTGACAAGAGAAGAATGTGGGGAAGAGCAAAAAGTTTATTGAAAAGGAGACTAAATCAAATGGATAATGATTTTGAAATCATAGGTATTGATCATGGTTGGTCAATGGTCAAGACATCAAGCCAAGTATTGCTTTGTACATCATCCAAAAGCAATTGAAGCAATTTTATATTTGATGTGTATGGCAGTGAAATTGATGCAGTTATTTATTTTTAAGAGATTGTCTGGAGTTGAAATTAAAGAGTTCACACAAAAAGAAGTTGTAAGATTGCTGGTGAAAGCGTTATATTCAATTCGATATAATAGGGAATATTTTTTAGATACAACGTAGGATGTATACAATTAAATAATTAGAGTTTATATAATGGGGGGTAAGGGGAAACTATACAATTTTTTAGATGAAGAGTAAATATTAGACGAACAAATAGTAAAAAAGGATGTATGAAATTGAAGGTTGCTATAAAATTGTGGTAGAACCGAAAGTTCCCATCAAACACTGTAGAGGCATTATTAAGTAATTCTTTCTTCCAATTACCTAACAGGTTAGATTGAATATTATTTTCAGTTGCCAGGGTATTAAGATCTTTTTCACCTTTAAGTAGCTCAATCACAAGCACTGATTTGAATTTAGCACTGAAGTTTCTTCTTTCTCTAGACATATCAATAAATCCTTTCTTTCGTGTTGATTTTAGTAAATCAGATTCATTAAAAATTGTCTGAAAAAGTGTCTTGATTTATGAGACCATTCTAGTGGAGATTGATTTAGAGATTGATTACGATGAGATAGAGTGGTAAAATATGGAATATGCAGAATTTGTAAGAGCTGGCAAAGGGGTGAATATATTGTGTTAGCACATATAAAATGTAATGGTAATGTTAGAGTGGAACAATCATGGGAGGAGCACTCAAGAAATACAGCTTTTTATGCAGGAAAAAGTTTAAAGTTTATTGGTCTGTACCATGTAGGTGTTTTAGCAGGTCTACTCCACGACATGGGGAAAGGTAAGGAAGAATTCCAGGTGTATTTGAAGAAATCTGCAGCAGGTGAAAAAGTAAAACGAGGATCGGTCAATCATACATTTGCAGGTGTCATATATTTATTAGAAAATTATCATTCTAAAGAAAACGATAGATATGCTAGACTTACCAGTGAAGTAATCGCTTATGCAATTGGGGCTCACCACGGATTGTTTGACATAATTACTATTAACGGGGAAGATGAATTTTTACGTAGAGTCGAGAAGGATAAAAAAGAGATTGGATATGACGAATGTGTTAACAACTTTTTTGATATAGTAGAATCAGAAGAAAAAATACAGAGACTATATCTTGATTCAGTAGGAGAAGTAAAAGTATTTATATCGAAAATAGTAACTAGTAAGAGGGGGAATAAATCTCTATCTTTCCAATTTGGATTGTTGACTAGACTTGTAATAAGTGCAGTGGTTCATGGAGATCGAATGGATACTGCTGAATTCATGTTGGATAAGCAAGTAGGGACAGAACCAATAACGAAAGAGTTTTGGAAACAACAGTTAGAATTCTTAGAAGAGAAGATGCAAAAATTTAATCGGACAAGTATCATAAATCTAGCAAGAGGTTATATATCCGATGAGTGTAAAGCATTTGCAACGAATGGTTCTGGTGTATATCGATGCACTGTTCCAACAGGAGGTGGGAAAACATTAGCTACCTTGCGCTATGCTTATGAGCATGCCCGAATACATAACAAAAAAAGAGTTATTTATATCATACCGTTATTGAGTGTACTAGAGCAAAACAGCGAAGTAATTAAGAATTATTGTGCCGATCCATTAAGAATATTAGAACACCATTCCAATGTGGTTCGATGCGAGGAAGTAAAGGAAGAGTTGGATGAATATGAATTCTTAACGGAAACATGGTCAGAGCCAATTATAATTAGTACTATGGTTCGTTTTTTAGAGACGTTATTTCAAGGAAGAATGACAGATGTTCGTAGATTTCAAGCGCTGATGGAAAGCGTAATAATTATAGATGAAAGTCAAACGATTCCTAAAAAGGCATTGTATATGTTCAATGAGGCGATGAATTTTTTGTCGCGATGCGGCAACAGTACAATTGTTTTATGTTCTGCTACGCAACCAACGTTAGGGGACTTGAAACGATCAATCATATTTTCAAATCCAGTTGAAATGGTGAAATATGATGAACAGATATGGAATGCGTTTAAGCGCACCACAGTACAGAATATTGGGAGCCAGCATGGTTGGGAGATGGATCAAATTACGGAATTTGTATTGCAATGCATGGAAGAACGAGAGTCTCTTTTGATGATTTGTAATACTAAACAGACCACATTAGAGTTATATCAAAAAGTACAAAACATGGTAGATGATGAAATAGAAGTTTTTCATCTATCTACAACAATGTGTATGGCACATAGAATTGACACTCTAAGTAAAATAAGGGAGATTTTAAAAAGTGATTTCCATAAAAAGATAATATGTATTTCCACCCAGTTAATTGAAGCCGGTGTCGATATTTCGTTTGAATGCGTAATTCGGGCGCAAGCAGGTTTAGATAGTATTGCACAAGCCAATGGAAGGTGTAATCGTAACGGTGAATACGAGGGTATCAAAGATACGTATGTAGTGAAAGTAAAGGATGAGAATTTAAAGAGGTTACGAGAGATTGAAACTAGTCAATTAGCATATTTGAACTTATTGGAATATATAAACAATAGGAAAAACGTGGATTTTGATTTGTTGGATCAACCCAATATAGAACAATATTTCAACTTATTATTTGGAATATACGAGAAGGGGAAAGAGTTTTATTATCCGGTTTTGGATACTGCTATACAAGGTTTATCGGTAACCTTATATGACCTGCTGTCACTGAATGAAGTACTAGTACAATCTACTTCGAAGCGACTAGATGTAGCTGTTATATTAAGCCAGTCATTTGCGAGCGCTGGTAAGTTATTCCAAGTGTTTGATGAGAATACACTGGATGTGATTGTCCCATATAATGAACAGGCAAAAGCAATTATTCAGGAATTGTTACAAGTAGATAGTAAATATGAGCTTGAAAAAGTGAAGGAGCTTTGTGCAAAAGCCAAACCTTATATGGTATCGCTATATGCTTATCAGTATGAGGCATTAGATAAAAATGGTTGGATAGAGGCGGACGTAAATAATAATAGATTTACCATTTTAAAAGAGAATGCATATAATCAGGAAATCGGCGTATGCAATCATCAAGATATTGATTTATTTATTGTGGGATAAGGAGGTGCAACAAGATGAAATATAGCAATACGGTGGAGTTCGAAGTATATGGAGACTATGCGTTATTTTCAGAACCAGCGACTCGTGTGGGTGGTGAAAAATGTTCCTATCAGATTCCTACCTATGAGGCAATCAAAGGGATACTGCATAGTATCTACTGGAAGCCAACACTTATTTGGAATGTTGAAAAGGTAAGGGTTATGAATCCAATTCAAATGGAGACAAAGGGAATTCGACCGATTAAGGATCACAGCGATAAGAATGATTTGTCTTATTACACATATTTGAAGGATTGTAGGTATCAAGTACAGGCTAGTTTTATTTGGAATGAGAATCGTCCAGAGCTTGAAAAGGATCGTAATGAGCATAAGCACTTTTGTATTGCCAATCGTATGATTGAAAGAGGTGGAAGACGGGATATCTATATCGGAACACGTGAGTGTCAGGGGTATGTAATAC